>JBCCQC010000197.1:0-7451 GCA_039024535.1 Chloroflexota bacterium | reverse complement strand
GGTTGGCGATGATAGACCGTAATGGTGCGGATAACTGGTTGCTGTGTGTTGTGGTTGTGGAGCGGGGCATCTGGCTACGGCTGTTTAAACTTGCGTTGCAAACTAACCGAGAGCTACGTGACCGTTACCGGATTGCCGGTTCCATCAGGGAAGCCTACGACATCATCAGGCTTGCGCGTAGCCAGACGGTTTAGCTGTTCTGTTACCACACAATCAGGTATGTGCAGGAATCTGCGCCGTTTTTGCGGGTTGGTGCATCAGCATCCAGTTCGACGTAAAACCGGGTGGAATCTGCCGGGCGGAACTTCTGTACCATTTTGTAGATGAGGCCGTAGTCAAAATCGCTGGGATAGGGATTGCGAGCGATCATTTTTCCAGAGCGTTCGCCAGCAGGTTCATAGCGATATTCACCAATCGCTCCCCCACGGTGGTTCATCCGGTAAGCTTGATTCAAAAGGTTAAGCCCATCCTCAACGGACTTGATGTCGGGTGGGAAAGCGGCTTTGTCGGGTATTTGCATGCCGACAGCAACAAGGCTGAGAAGCCCGAATGCGGAAACCTCTTTTAATATATTCAGTTGATCCTGTTGAGAATACCACCTGTCCGGTTCAAGCGGGTGCATGTTGTATTTCTTTATGATGGGAACCGTTTCTTCACCAAAAGCTGCAAATGTCCCCATTGCAGCAGCACCATAAACCTCTACCTTCGAGTCGAATGCGATATATTCTGCCATTGATGTCCTCTCTGATAATTTGTGTTTATTGCAATTACGCTGGACTATATCAAAACATTTCGAAATATAACAGGTGTTTTGATACGTATTTGCCGCGTGTTTATAGTATGGTTAAATAGAGCGATAAACAATCACTGTGGAGTGCCGTCATGCACAATACACCCATCCTCAGCCGTCACCGCCTGCCCCAGCCCTACCGTACTGCGATTGTGGTGCTGTGGATACTCCCCTCGGTGATTTTGTTCGGGGCGTTGCTGGTGGGCAACGGGTTTACGCTGGCGGTGCTGCACCCGGTTGTGCTGGTGGCGCTGGTGGCGATGGCCGCGCCTGCGCTGTACATCTGGCATGAGGGTATTGATGTGACTGAGACGGGGTTGCGTATTCGCATCCGTGGCTGGCGTACTATCCCGTTCGAGCGGCTGGATACGTTTTACCTGCATGACTATCGGGGTGGGCGGTTGTTGAAGCTGTGGGACAGAGAAAATCGCCGGGTGTTGACGGTTTATGCTGCGCACCTGACTGATTTGCCGGTGCTGCTGCGTACCCTGAAGGCGCGGTTGCGGTGGCGGGGCTGGCCGGGGTAGGGTTGCTGGTGGTGGGGTGTGGCATGTTGTGCCATACCCCACGGTTGTGTGTTGCAGGGGGGATTATTCGCCGGAGAGAACCGAGAATACGCCCTCTTCGATGATCTGGAGTACCGGGTTGTGTACCGGGTTGCGGTCGTCGTCAAAGCTGAACACGCCCAGCGGACTGTTGAAGCTCTGGATGCTTGCCAGCGCGTCACGGATGTCGGCACTGTCGGCGCTGTCTGCACAGCGGATGGCGGCGGCCATCAGCCAGGTGCCGGTGTAGGCCTGTGCGGAGAACTGATCTGGCAGGGAGGAGTAGGTTTCTTCATAGGCGGTGGTAAAGGCAGCGGAGAGGTCGTCGGTGGCGTTCACGTTCCATGCTGCGCCCACGATTACACCCTCGGAGGCATCGCCAGCTTGCTCGATGATGGCGGGGGAGTTGAGGCCGTTGCCGCCAATGATCGGGCCGTCGAAGCCGAGTTCACGCGCCTGCGCGATAATCACGCCAGCCTCGGCAGCGAGTGCGCTGACTACGAGTGCGTCTGGCTCTGAGCCGATGAGGTTCGTTAGCTGTGCGGAGAAGTCCACGTCACCACGGGCGAACGTTTCTTCCCCCATGATTTCAACTTCGTTTTCGATGAGGGCGTCGATGAACACATCGTAGCCGCTGACGGTGAAGTCGTCGTCGTTACCGTAGAGCACGCCGACCTGTGTGAGGCCGAGCAGTTCGGTGGCCTGTGTGATGGTGCCGGGGATCACGGAGCTTTCTGGCAGGGAGTTACGGAAGACGAACTCGCCCATGTCGGTAATGCCGTTGGCGGTGTTGCTCACACCCATAACCGGCACGCCGTTTTCCTGGGCGATGGGGTCGGCAGCGAAAGCGTGTGTGGAGAGCGTGGGGCCAAGCACGGCGGCCACACCGTCTTCTTCTACCAGTTTGGTCATCGCGCCGATAGCACCTTCGGCATCTGCGCCGCTGTCTTCGAACAGAATTTGCATTTCGGTGCCTTCGCCGAGGTAGCCGCTCTCGTTAATCTGCATAAGGGCGAGGTTGGTGCCGTTTTGCTGGGAGCCGCCGTATACTGAGATGTTACCGGACAGGCCGTAGATCGCGCCAACGGTTACTACGTCTGGCAGGTTTTCCGGGGTGGCGCACTCGTCTTCCAGCCCTGGCATTGCCATCATCATGTCATCCTGGGCCATCACAGCCAGCGGTGCCACAAACAGCGCCAGCAGTGTTACTACAATAAACAGTCGTTTCATCAGTAAAATCTCCATAAAAATTTTGTTTCCCGCGCAGCACGGGCAGGGTTTACAGGCTGCGTTACGGAGCACATGATAGCGGATAACCGGGGCGTGGGCAATACGCACAGGCCGGGGATTTGTGGCGATTTTGTGGGTGGTAAACGTGACCTGACGATGTGCCCACCGGGGATATAACGTTACCTGACGAAATTTTCCCACGTTGCAGAACCGACTATAATTAAGGTGCCATTTATTTATATGAAAGGGAGACTGTGATGTCTGATATGGATTTTAATTATGCCAGTGGGGAGAAGGAAAAGCCGAAGAATAGTGACCCGGCCTACTTTGACTATGCGGGCATCGGGCAGCGGTTCCTCGCCGTTCTTATTGACGGTGTGGTACTGAGCATTATTGGTGGCGTGATCGGTGGTATCGTGGGCTTTATTATGGGCGCAACCTCTGGTGCGACCACACAGGCAGAGATTGAGGCGATGCAACTTAATATACAGCTTGTTGGTAATGTGATCGGGCTGGTTATCAATCTGGTCTACTATCTATATATTCCGCCACGCTGGGATGGCCGCACTGTTGGCAAGAATGTGATGGGCATCAAGATGGTGCGCTCTGATGGTAGTGTGCCGGGGGCGGGTGCGATGTTCCTGCGTGAGGTGATCGGCAAGTTTATCAGTGCTATTGTGATTTTTATCGGGTATCTGGTGGCGTTCGGTGATGATGAGAAGCGTACATGGCACGACCGCATTGCTGATACCCGTGTGATTCGCTTCCGATAGGGGGGCATCTGTGTGGCAGGGGTGTATGTTGCCCCTGCCGGGGGGTGGGGTGGCTTTATGCCGTCACGTCCTCTAGCTGGAAGTAGGGCAGGCTCTGGGCCATTGCGTCTACCTCGTACATTTCCAGCACCATCGTCGGCAGGGTTTCCATCTGCCGGAAGCGGTTCAGCACTTCGGTGTAGTCGATTTCACCGTCGGGGAAGGCGTTGTGACTGTCCAGTTTGCCGTGGGTGTTGTTCATGTGCGCGTGAATGGTGAATGGCTCATAGCGGGTGAACCATTGCTCAAATGTGTAGTCCGGGCCGTAAAGGTGCGCGTGGCCTACATCGAGGCAGGCCCGCAGGTAGGGGTGGTTTACTTCTTCCAGCACGTCAATGATGATGTCCGGGTCGAACTCCCACATGTTTTCTACGGCCAGTGGCACGCCCTTTACCTGCGCGTAATCCGCAATTTTGCCCCAGAAGTCTACATTGCGGCGGTGCCAGTCTTCGCGGTAGGCCTGGCTGTGGATGGCGGAGATGAAGTTGGCATGGAATACGATGCGGTGGGCGTTCAGTTCTGAGGCGATGTGGACGGCGTGCTGGTAGCGCGTCATGCAGACGGCGTTGATGCGCGGGTCGGGGCTGCCGCTTGCCATGTCCATAAACGGGCCGTGCAGTGTGATGGGGCCGGGAACGTCGCGCAGGTATTTGCGATATTGCTGGACATTTTCTTTCCAGTTCACGTCCAGTACATGCGGGAATGCGAAGGCCATCACCTCTATGCCGAGGCCATACTCAATCGCCATCTCCACACATGCTTCGATGTTGTTAACATTCGCGCTCAGTAGCACCGTTTCCATACACAATCTCGCCCACAGCTCATGTTACAAATTGTAAACGTAGTGTACAGAAGAACCCCCGTCACAGCAACGAAGGCCCCTCCAAATTAACAGCTTATTTATGAGCGTTGGTGCAGCGTTACGGGGTCGTTAGCGGTTTCTAACGCGGTGCTGTACGTCACGCGCAGCAGGTTGTAGCTGGCGGCGGGGAAGCCCTTTAATTGCGCGGTGAACGGTGTTACTGCGATGTGGTGACTGCGTTGCAGGTCGCCCTCTACTGCCGGGTCAGCATATACTGCATCGGAGATAATCACGTCGCGTCCGGTGGAAAAGCCCTCCAGCCGTGCTGCCATGTTCACTGTTGTGCCGAAGTAATCCAGCCGGTCATTCAGGTTGACGGCGATGCAGCGCCCGGTGTGCATCCCCACGCGCAGGCCCACCCCCACTTCGTCCATATCGCGCTGGGCCTGCGTCATGGCACGCACGGCGCTATCTGGCTGGCGGAACACTGCCATTACCGCGTCGCCAATGGTTTTGACGATGGTGCCGTTTTCCTGCCGGATGTGATGGCGCAGCACGTCGAAGTGTTCCATTACCATGCCGAACGCGGGGGCATCGCCCAGTTCGTGGTACATGGCGGTGCTGCCCCGCAGGTCAGTAAAGACGACCGTGAGTGTGCTGATTTCGATACGGTCATTGGGGCGCAGTGCCTCCGATGAGAACAGATCGCGGAAAATCTGCTTTGTGGTGACATCGGCGGCGGTGACGGCCTGATCTGCCCAGACCAGATGCTCAATCATGAAAAGCTGTTCGGTATCGGTATTGTTGCTGATGGTGATGATGCCGTTATCCTGATGCAGGAAGACTTCGCCATCTATCCACAGGTTAAGGTCGCTGGCCTCAATAGCCAGTTCGTTCATCCCGTTGCGTCCATCCACGCGGAAGCGCACACCGCCATTCTGTGTGAGTGTGCGCACGCGATAGCTACCGTCTTCTGCGGGGCCAGGTACGCGGCGTTTTTCGCCGGGTTGGAGTAACTGCTGTACCAGTACATGCGGGGCCAGCCCCGGCCCGCCCACACAGAACTCGGTTGCGTCCAGTTGGCGGATGCCGGGGTTTGGCTTGAACGTCAGTTCCACGGAGTACTCAAAATTGGCGGTGTAGTCGATCTGGCAGGCGTCGCAGTGGACGGTTTTGCCGATGTCCTTCAGGGATTTTACGGTGTCCTTGCGGTTGCGGCAGGATGGGCATAGCAAATCCCAGCCCATATCCAGCAGGCCGGCACTGGTTGCAATCAGGGCTGCTTCCAGCACAGTACGGCGCGGGTAGCCCCAGTAGTCGGCCAGTGCGTAGGGCTTGATGTTGTTCAGGCTCATGTCGTCGGCTTCGGCCACGTAGCCAATCAGCTTACGGGCAATGGCGGGTTCTGCGCCGCGTTCGGCCAGCTTCGCTTCCATTTGCATCAGGCGGGTGCGACCGTCGGCTGTGTAGTGGGGCACGTCCTGCACAAACGGCGACGCGACGTAATCGTGGCGTTCCTGCATTGCAAGGTCATCGTAGTGGCGGAATAGCGCCTCAAATGGTGTGCTGCGGAAGCTGTGTGCAATGAATGGGCGCAGGATGTGATAGCGCGGTTGCACCCACAGTTGATATTTTAATTCGGTGCCGCCAGCGGGTAGTGGGCGCATGTCCATGCGCTGCCGGATCCGGCCAAAAATGCCTTTCGAATAGTCGCGCAGGGTGCTGTAACGGTAGGGGCGCACCCACTCGAACGGCTCCTCCGTCCACTGTTGCTCAAGGCGGCCCATGATGATCTGCCTGGCCTGTTTGCGGTTGTTGGTGATGTCGCCATCGTCAATCCGCGTGATCTGTGAGTAGCCGATGTCATGGTTCAGCCGGTCTGTATCGGAGATGTAGGGCCATAGTTGTTCTGGTGAGGCTTCCAGTTGAAGCTGCCAGCTAAAATACAGGTCTTCACTCAAGAGTTGTATTGCCTGTTCTTGTTTCGACTTGATGTGTAATGCATTGTAATGTCATTGTGTTAGAATGTGACAATAAGTATGTAGATTCAAACCCGATGTTAAGCTATCCCCCTGATTCTGCGGGGGGTAGCCGGGTTGATTTCAGCGTATGATAGAGGTAATTCTGGTGGACATGCGCGGAAACAAGGAGCAACGAAACAGGTGAATAGAGTACAGACCCTCCTGATTGCAGCACTGCTGGCTGTGCTGGTGTTTGTGGTGCCGGTGGCAGCGGCCCAGGGCAACACGCCGCAGCTTGCCTACGTTAACAGCAGCGGCCAGCTTGTGGTTACATCGGCAGATGGCGCGACGCGCTGGGTGGTTACGAACCCGAACGAGCCGCTGGTGAACCGGGCAAACTTGGCATGGGCACCCAACGGGCAGCAGCTTTTCTTCGCCGTGAACACGGGCAGCGGCACCAGCCTGCGTATGGCGAATACGTCCTCACAGTCTGTGACGGAAATTGGGACGGTCGATAGCAGTGTTAATGGGGGCGAGTGGTCGCCGGATGGACGCAGTGTAGTTATGGGCAGCGGCCAGGGCATTGTGAGTGCGGCGGGTAGTGCAGCCGTCATTATTCCCGGTGGGCAGTTAACCGGCGGGCAGGCGTTTTCTCCGAACGGGCGCTTTCTGTTCTATCACAATGGGGGGGGCTATTCGCTGGCCGGGGCTAACGGTGCGAACCCGGTCACGCTGCCGGGGCGCAATGACGCGACAGCGGCGGGGGCCGGCCTGTGGGCCGATAGTGGCGCGGTGGTGGCGTACTGGACGTTTACTGATGGGGGTACATCTGCACTGAATGTGACCAACGCTGCGAACGGTGAAACGCTCATGCTGGATAGCGGTACGTCGGTGCCGGTGACGCCGCTGGCATGGCTGCCGAACTCGCAGATGCTGCTGTATCGCAGTGCGCAGGGCGTGGTGGCTGTGGATGCGTCGTGTGTGCAGCGTGGATGTAGTGAGGCTCCGGCACAGACGGCGATTCTGCCGGTGACGGCGGCCAATGTACTGGTGACGGATAATAACGTGCTGGTGTTCACGGGTAATGGTGGCATCTTCGGCATCAATGCAAGCTGTGTGAGTGCGGGTAACTGTGCGGACGGTGCTGTGAGTGCGGGGGGCATCGCCGGGAACAGCCGGGTGGCGGCAGCGGGTAGTGTGCTGGCTTTTACCGGCGCGGATAACGCGGGGAATACGCTGAATGCCGGGTGTGTGAACAGCGGGAACAGTGCGGCCACATCCAGGGGCGTGAGAGGACGCGTGCTGGCTATG
>JBCCQC010000196.1:0-7460 GCA_039024535.1 Chloroflexota bacterium | reverse complement strand
TGCCAGGCAGGAAACAATCCAAATATACCCAATAGTTCTCTCTTACCATTAAACGTATCCAGAATAAGCAGCGGCTGGTCAGTCGCAAGCAAGCGGCCTTTGTGATGCCAATCGGGGCGTATTAGTGTCTGCCTATCTTCTCTTACAAATCGCTCTGTCTTCATGGTTTGCAAATCCAGTACATGGATTCCACCCTGAGCGGTATAAGCAACTTTCCCAGGGAACAGTAACGGATCATCGAGTGCGTGTCCTGATGAAACTGTAAGAAAAGAAAAAAGAAACATGTAAAGCACATTTTTCAGGCTCATGTTGCATTCCTCTCTGCTACAGGCAGACGCTCACCGTCCACCACCTGACGCAACCACATCTCCAGCGTGAGCAGTGCCCACAGCCGCTGACCGTGGTCAGCCTGCTTTGCGGTGTGCGCGTCCAGTAGCGCCCGCACCGCCTCCCGCCGGAAGTAACCCCGCCCCACCGCCCGGTCACTCAGCAGCAGGTCATACGCCATCTCGCGCAGTGGCTCCCGCAGCCACGTCGCCACCGGCATCCCGAACCCGCGCTTGATGCGGTTCACGTTTTCCGGTGGCAATTCCTGCTTGAACGCCTCGCGCAGCACCCATTTTTGCGTGCGACCGCGTATCTTCAGGTTCTCCGGCATCGCAGCCGCCAGCGCCAGCACCTCGTTATCCAGGAACGGTGCGCGGGTTTCCAGGCTGTGGGCCATCGCCATCCGGTCGGCCTTCACCAGCAGGTCATCCGGCAGGTACGTCAGCAAATCCGTGCCCTGCGTGCGCTCCAGACGGTTCCCGGCGTCAATCGCATCGTATACGGTAGCCATCCATGCAGTTGTTTCTGCATTGCCTACCCGCCGGAGCCAATCCCCCGTGCCGAGGTTGCGTTTCTGCGCCTCTGTGAAGAAGCTGCCCCACGCCACAATACTCGCCTTATGTGTCGTCGTGGATGCCTGTGCCAGCCGCTTTAACCCCTCTACTACATTGCGATCTGTCGGAATGTCGGCGCGGTCGGGGAGCAGCCCGGCCAGTGCGGGTACTAACTGTGTACGGGCCGCCTCCGGCAAAATCCGGTAGAGCCGCAGCAGTCGATCCAGCAGATAGCGCGTATACCCGGCAAATGCTTCATCACCGCCGTCGCCAGTGAGTGCCACAGTCACGTGTTTGCGCGTTTGCATCGCCAGATGGTATGTGACCACACAGCTTGTATCGGCCAGCGGCTGCCCGGCTATCCACACCACCTCCGGCAGATGTTCGAGCACGGCGTTCGCACTCACAATAAACTCGCGGTGGTCGGTGGCGTAATGCTCGGCCACACGGCGGGCGTGCTCCGTCTCGGAATATTGCGCCACGTCAAAGCCAATGCTGAACGTTTTCACCGTGCCGCGCTCGGCCATCAGCGCCGTAACGATCGACGAATCCACGCCGCCGCTCAGGTACGCGCCCAGCGGCACATCGGCCAGCATGTGCCGGTGAACCGCTGCCTGCATGGTCTCTCGCGTGGCCGCAATCCACTCATCGTCGGTCATCTGCTGCTTATCGGAGTATCTCGGTTCCCGGTAGCGGTGCAGCGAGAGTTCGCCGCGCTGCCACACGGCAAAATGCGCCGGAGGCAATTGCTTCACCCCCTTCAGGATGGTTCCCGGCCCCGGCACATACTGCAACGTGAGGTAGTGATACAGCGCCACGTCGTCTATCTCACGCGGGACTTCGGGGCACAGCAGCAGCGACTTCAACTCGCTGGCAAAGTAGAGGGTATCGCCGCTGTGGTAGTAGAATAGCGGCTTCTGGCCGGTGCGGTCACGCCCCAGCACGAGGCGATCTTCGTTGTCGTCATACAGCGCGAACGTGAACATGCCGTTAAGCTGCGTGATGTAGTCGAGGCCGTGCTGCTCGTAGCCGTGCGGGATGACTTCGGTATCGGTTTGCGTGGCAAAGCGGTGTCCAGCGCGTTCGAGTGCCAGTTTGAGGTCGGGGTAGTTGTAGATTTCGCCGTTAAACACCACCTGAATCGAGCCGTCTTCGTTGCCAATGGGCTGTTTGCCGGTGGTGAGGTCAATAATGCTCAGGCGGCGCATCGCAAGCCCCACATGCCCGTGCAGGCTGTAACCGTCTTCGTCTGGCCCCCGGTGAAACAGCGCCGCGTTCATCTGGCGCAACAGTGCCTCCGGTACGGTGCCCTCACGCTGTGCAATGCCACAAATCCCACACATAGCCGCCTCATTTCTGTCTGCGAACGTTCAAACAGACAGTGTGCCACTATCAGGGCGGGGATACCAGCACCGAATGAGGCCGGCGGCGGCGGTGCTGTTTTCCACGTTTCCCGCCGCTGTGGCCGGGGAGGCGCGTGGGACCGGGGTTTGCGGGGATGGTGTGTGGCGGGATGTGTGGTTTACCCGCTATTTGCCGCTGTTATTGTGATGTTAAAGGGTGCCGATTTCAGGGTTACCATGAACACGGGGCATGGTGATGTATGGTGAGTATAGCAGGTTGTGGGCGTGGCAGGGTGAGCATATGTACGAACATGGCAGAGGTGTGTGGAAAAGATGGTAGATTTCAACGCGAAGGCACAGGGATAATGTGACAGGCGGGAGGTAAATGGATGAGAGGGTAAATTTTGACGCAGGGGCGCAGGGAAATCTTTCCAGTGGACAGGATTTGTGGTGATTTGATGCGTTTTGTGTGTGTTTTGCGGAAATCGGATGGTTCTGAGGCCGGTATGGCAGCGTTGTGACGGGTTTCGGCGGTAAGTGTGCCGATGGTAAACCCAGGGCAAGTCACCGACTCGCCCCTACCCGCAGGCATCAAGTTCAGCGCCCAATCATGCCGATCTTGCCACTTCGGAGTGTAATAGATGTAGATAGACTCTTAAGGATCTGGAGCCAATGACCGACTTTGCCCCTCCCGCTGGCATTCAGGATGAGGTGTTAACATTTCTGCTCACCTCGCCCACCCCACAGCAAATCATTAACTTTCACGCATCGGAAGCCGCACAGGCACGCCTGCGTACCCTGCTGAATGCCAACCGTAATGGCACGCTCAGTGACAGCGAACGGGCCGAACTTGATGAAGCGAGCCATATGAATCACTTCGTTATGTTGCTGAAAGCCAGAGCACACAGGGCCATTCAGGGCACATGACGTATATTTCTGATGCACTGCGTCGTCAGGTCATTGAGCGTGCGAATAGGTAGACCGTGTGCCACTGTTGCGGCGGGAATGCCAGAACCACCTCAGTCTGAGGTGTATTTTAGCGGTAGTGGCACAACACGCCTGTTACTGGCTCAGGTAGGTTTTTACGGCGGTGGCGCTTTCCAGTGTGAGCGCGTGCGTAGCGATTTCCCGTGCTTTCACACTATCGACGGCGCGTATTTTCGCCTTCACTTCGGCGATAGCGGGGGCGTTCATGCTCAGTTCGTTAAACCCGAGGCCTACCAGCAGTTCCGTTGCCAGCGGATTGCCCGCCATCTCGCCACACATCCCCGTCCAGATGCCTGCCGCTTTTGCTGCGTCGGTAACGCGGCGCAGGGCGTGCAGCACGGCTGGCTGGAACGGTGACACCAGCCCCTTCACCTTCGGGTTGCCCCGGTCTGCGGCCATGATGTACTGGGTAAGGTCGTTGGTGCCCACACTGAAGAAATCCACGTGCCGGGCCAGTTGCGCCGCATTCATCACTGCCGCCGGGACTTCAACCATAATGCCGACTTCCATCTGTGCATCGTAGGCAATGTTTTCCGATTTCAGTTCTGCCTGAACGTCTTCCAGCAGGGCACGGGCGCGTTTCACCTCATCCAGCGTGCCCACCATCGGGAACATGAGCTTGATATTGTGCGCTGCGCTGGTGCGGCAGGCTGCCCGTAGCTGCGTTTTCGCAAGGTCGGTGTTTTCCAGCCAGTAGCGGATGCCGCGATGCCCCAGAAACGGGTTTTCCTCGTGATCGAACGTGATATAGCTGATGGGCTTGTCGCCGCCCACATCCAGCGTGCGGATAATGACCGGGCCGCCATCCAGAGCTTTTGCTGCCTGCGTGTACGCCTCAAACTGCTCATCTTCTGTGGGAGCCTGTGCCCTGTCCATGAATAGTAGTTCTGTGCGGAATAGCCCGATACCCTCGGCACCCGCGTCCAGCAGCCCGGCGGATTGTTTCGGTGTGCCGATGTTCGCGGCTACTTCGATAACGGTGCCATCGGTTGTAATGGCGGGTTTGCGGCTGTTCTCTCGGAGTTCGCGTTGCTGTTGCTGCCATGTGTCGCGCTGTGTTCGCAGTTCCGTCAGTTGCGCTGCATTCGGGGACTGCCACACGTAACCCTGTTTGCCATCCAGCGCAATTTTTGCCCCCTCGCTGATAATCTGCACACCCGCACCGGCCCCGACGACCGCCGGGATGCCCAGCCCACGCGCAATAATGGCGCTGTGGCCGGTTGCGCCGCCCTCTGCGGTGATGATGCCGAGGACGTTTTCCGGGTCAAGTTGTGCTGTATCGGATGGGGAGAGGTCTTTTGCCAGCAGGATGCACGGCTTATCGAACGTGAACGCCGCTGGTTGCCCCGGTGTCAGGTGACGCAGTACGCGCCGCCCCACATCCAGTACATCAGCGGCACGGGCCTGCATGTACGCATCTTCGATGTTGCGGTAGCGGTCAGCCATGGCTTCTACAGCGCTCCACCATGCGGCCTCGGCGTTCTGGCGGTTGTGGTCGATAGTGTTGTTAGCGACATCGGTCAGGTCGGGATCCTGTAAAATAAGCTGGTGCGCCTCAAAGATACCGGCTTCATCTGCGCCGACCTTACGTTTTGTCTCGGTGGCGACGGTTTTCAGGTCATCTACAGCGGCAGTCAATGCGGTGGCGAGTCGGGTACGCTCTGCGTTTGCATCTGCGACGGTGCGCATTTCAATCTCTGGCATTTGTGCTTGCAGGTGCCGCGCGGTGCCAATGGCAATGCCATCGGACGCGGGGATACCTACAATAACGTTTTCCGGGATGTCTTCGGCAATAGTGGGGCGGTCGGCGGCAGGGGCGGTTCCGTTGGGGGTGCCATCTTGATCCCCGAAGTTATCATCTACCAGTGCTTTTACCGCTTTGAGTGCGTCGGCGGCGTCTGTGCCATGTGCCATAAACGTCAGGGTATCACCGTGGCGGGCGCCCAGTGTGTTCACCTGCGTGATGCTGCGGGCATTGACTGTTTCTGCGCCGCGCTTTACGGTCAGTTTTGCGTCGAACTGTCCGGCAAGGCTTACCAGCCGCGCTGCGGGGCGGGCGTGCAGGCCCAGTTTGTTTGGAACGGTGATAGTGAGTGTTTCGCCGTCGGCTGCATCGGGTGGGGCAGTTTCGGATGGTGGTGTAGAGTTTTTGCTGGCACCGGCAAGCTGTTTTTGCTTGGGAGCCAGTGCCGCGCGTGCCTCATCCATGACCAGATTGACATCGCCGCCTGCTTTGATCTGCACAGCAGCGGCCAGTGTGCCTTCTGCGAGAGGGGCCTCGCACAGGTAGACGTTTGGCTGCTGCTCTGGCATGAGGAACTCGATAGCCATTTCCGCGCTCATAATTGCGCTGCCCAGATCCATCAGCACAACCACGCCATCAACGCTGTAAACCGACTCTATCGCGGCCATCACCTGCATTGCGTCTGTACCGATGGGGTTTTCAGGGTCGTCTATACCCCCGGCAGCGGCAATAGGCACCGTGTTCTGTGTCATCTGTTCGGCCAGTTCGCGCACGCCTTCGGCCAGCTTTGCACTGTGAGAAACTACCACCAGTCCGATCATTCGGAAAGTCTGCTCCGTATGTTATTCGCTTTTGATTGCTTCTGCCAGCGTGCTGAGCAGGTAAAAGGTGGATGTTGCGCCGGGATCCTGATGGCCTGCACTGCGCTCGCCCAGATAGCTGGCACGGCCTTTTCTTGCTACCAGCGGGATAGTCGACTCCACGCCTTTTTCTGCGGCCTGCACACCGGCCTGCACCACGGCGGCTATCTCTGCACCGTCGGCCTGTGCGGTTTTCATCGCGTCTACTGCTGGAACCATCGCGTCAATCATGGTTTTCTCGCCCACTTCGGCGCGGCCCCGTTGCACCAGTCCCTCCAGCCCTTTCTCGAACAGGTTTACAATGTCTTCGGCGCTCAATTCCTCTTTGGAGGTCACAGCCCCGGCAGCACGCATAAAAAATGTGCCATATAGCGGCCCGCTGGCCCCGCCCACACTGCTGATGAGTGTCATCCCGGTGAACTTGAGGATGTTACCGATGTCAGTATCTGCAACGGAGGGTAGTTTCTCCGTCACTTTCGTAAACCCGCGTGCCATGTTAATGCCGTGGTCGGCATCGCCAACGGCGCTGTCCAGTTCGGTGAGGTAGGCTTTTTTCTCTTTAAACATCTCGGCGCTCATTTCCAGCCACCGGATGATCTGTGCTCGTGTCATCATAGTTGTGTCTTTCGGTACGTCGTTGATATTGCGGTAAGGGAATAGCGCTTCATGCACAGGTGGTAAGGGCGTAGCCCGTTGTGCCCCTACCAAACGTCACCCGGAAGTTATGACCACTGCAAGCCCGGTGTTTTTACCGGCGCGTCCCAGTAGCCCAGCAGTTCATTGTCGGCCTTCACCAGCGTGATGGAAAAGCCCTGCATTTCCAGTGACGTGATGTAGGGGCCGATGAGTTTACGTGCAATGGTGATGTTCTTCGCCTCACACATTTCTGCCACTTTACGATAAACTGCGTACAACTCGGAAACAGGGGTGCCGCCCATGCTGTTAATCAGCGCAATCACGCTGTCACCCTCATTCAGCGGCTCATCCACAATCTCGCGCTCAATCCACGTCGCATTCTCACGATCCCATTCGCGGACGGTGCGCGTATAGCCGTCGTCGTTGAGGATTTCGTTCATCAGCGTTTCCGTGATGCTATCGACAGGCTGCACTTTCTCGCGGCGCTGGCCTGGCTCCCCGTGGATGCCCACACCGACTTCCATTTCATCGTCGCCAATATCGAACGTGGGCTTACCTGCTGCCGGGACAATGCAGCTTGTGAGTGCTATGCCCATGCTGCGCCCGTGGCGGTTCACCTTGCGTGCGAGGTCGGCGGCGGTGTCGAGGTCTGCGCCCTGTTCAATGGCCGCGCCGACGATTTTTTCCATAATCACGGTTGTGCCCACGCCGCGCCGCCCTGCGGTGAACGTGCTGTCTTTCACGGCCACGTCATCGTCAATCAGGATGTTCTGTACCGGGATGCCCTCGGCATGAACCATCTCGGCGGCGGTTTCAAAGTTAAGGACATCGCCGGTATAGTTCTTGACGAGGAATAGCACGCCTGCGCCACTATTGGCTGCCTGTGCTGCCTCATACATCTGGTCTGGCGTGGGGGAGGTGAACACCTCGCCGGGGCAGGCTGCTGTGAGCATTCCCTCGCCCACAAAGCCACCATGCAGCGGTTCGTGGCCGCTGCCGCCGCCGCTGA
>JBCCQC010000195.1:0-7468 GCA_039024535.1 Chloroflexota bacterium | reverse complement strand
GGGAAGCAATCATGAATATGATAAACAGCATCAAGTATAGATTGAGTTGGCGCATGGGAAAGATTTTCCTTTGCAGACATAGATTTGTTTATGTTCTAATGATACACGCCAATTTGTTACATAGAACCCCTATCATATATTAATGAAATTTTACATAATTAGTAAGACGCCACAAAGCCACCTTGCGAGGACGTTTGCGTCGTTCGGGTAGAACGAACAGTGAAGGAGGAACGCGCGCGTTGCCGGTCAGGTCATGGACGAAGTGTGTGGTGGCGGTGTTTGCAGCGGAGCGGGCGTGCCCGCTCCCTACGGGTGTGTGGGGGGCGCGATGTGGCCGTCGCCCCGGTGGATGGTGGTGTGGGGCGCGGTGTGGTCAGCGCCCCGGTGGGTGGTAGGGTTTAGCCGAAGCGCCCGGAGATGTAGTCGGAGGTTTCTTCGCTTTCCGGGTCTTCGAACAGGCGGGCGGTCTGGTTAAATTCGACGAGTTCGCCCCAGCGGGTTTCGGTGCCGTCGTCAAGCTGTTTTTTGCGCACGTTGAAGAAGGCGGTGTAGTCGCTGACGCGGATGGCCTGCTGCATGTTGTGCGTGACGATGATGATGGTGTATTCGCGTGCGAGTTCCTTCATCAGTTCTTCGATGCGCTGGGTGGCAATCGGGTCGAGGGAGGCGCACGGTTCGTCCATGAGGATCACGTCTGGTTCGGTGGCGAGGGTGCGGGCAATGCAGAGGCGCTGCTGCTGCCCACCACTGAGGGCGGTACCGTTCTGCTGGAGCTTCGTTTTTACTTCGTCCCAGAGTACAGCGCCCTTCAGCGAACGCTCTACGATTTCGTCGAGTACGTCTTTATCGCGGATGCCCATGATGCGCGGGCCGTAGGCGATATTGTCGTAGATGCTTTTTGGGAAGGGGTTGGGCTTCTGGAATACCATGCCGATGCGGCGGCGAACTTCTACCGGGTCGATGTCGTCGGCGTAGAGGTTCTGGCCGTGGTAGATCACTTCGCCTTCCACGCGGGCACCGGGGATGAGGTCGTTCATGCGGTTGATGGCGCGGAGGACGGTACTTTTGCCGCAGCCGGACGGGCCGATGAAGGCGGTGATTTTGTTGTCGGCAATGGGGATGTTGATGTTCTGGACGGCCATATAGCTGCCGTAGAAGCAGCGCACGCCCTTGAGTTCGACGGCGCGTTCTTCGCCCACCATCGCGCTGATGGGGTTGGACGCGGTTTTTGCTTTTTCGTGTATGCTGTTGTTTACCATATAATTTCTCTCCTCTAAATGATGGTGCTGACAGGGGGGACGCTCCCCCTGCCGATGAAATCAGCCTGCGATGCGCTTCTGGAAGCGGTTGCGCAGGATAATCGCGGTGGTGTTGAGTGTGATGAGCAGGAACAGCAGGACGATGATGGCTGCGGCTGCGATGTCACGGAATTGATCCTGTGGGCGGGATGTCCAGTCGTAGATCTGAATCGGGATGACGGTGAAAACCATGAACGGGTTCGTCGGGTCGGCATTGATGGCTGTGGCAGCACCTACCACAATGAGCGGGGCGGTTTCTCCGACGGCGCGGCTGAAGGCGAGAATTGACCCCGTGAGAATACCCGGCACGGCGACGGGTAAAATTTGCCGCCAGATCGTCTGCCATTTGGTAGCGCCGAGGCCATAGCTGGCCTCCCGAATGGAGCTGGAAACTGCGCGGATGGCTTCCTGCGAGTTGATGATGATGACGGGCAGGATGAGCAGTGCCAGCGTTAGCCCGGCAGAGAGCACTGTGCGGCCATTCAGGGTTTCGCCGGTCACGCTATCGCCACCCAGCGCACTGAAGACAATGGACAGCAGGACGAAAGTCACCGGGAAGATTACAATGAACAACACGGGCGATAGGGATAACAGCCGACGGCGGAAGGCTGCTTCGCGCTCCCGACGGGTATCAGCGTCCATTTTTGCCAGTACGGATGAGTCGTCGCGGCCTACTGCGTAGAGTATGCCGATGCTGGCAACCAGTGACAGCACCACAGACAGGGCGACTGTGCCGATAACATTGGTACCGCCGCCCCCGCCAAACCCGAAGGCCTGACCGGATGTGAGCGGCGCGAGCGCCCGCACGAAAATAGCGAGGCCGAGAATGCCGTAAATGATGGAGGGCACACCGGCAAGGTTGCGGATGTTGGTTTCTATGATGCGGTTGAGCCAGTTGTCGCTGGCGTATTCTTCGAGGTAGATGGCCGCCCCTACGCCGAGGGGGAACGCGGTGCTGATGGTGATAATCATCACCCAGACAGAACCGAGAATGGCGGTTCGCAGGCTGGCCTGTGCCGGAATGCTGTTGCGTCCACGGGCTGTGAGGAAGGACTGATTGAGCCATGAGCGGAACTCCAGGCGGGCGTCTGTGTAGGTGCCGCGTTCAATTGCCAGGGCCAGCGGCGGATGAACCAGTATGGTGAGCAGGTCTTCTGTTTCGCTGTCGTCGAAGCTGTCGAAAGTCTCGCGGACGATGGCGGGGGCGAACTCGTCGCCGACTGCCTGTGCAGCGGAGGGTTCAATTTCGATAGCCAGATCATTGGCGATGGCCGCAGCGATACTATCTGTTACCTCGTCGCGCACACGATCTTCGCTTAGCTGGTCGGGCGGTGTATCGGCAAAGGCGGCGCGGACTTCTTCCTGCGCCTGTTGTACCCAGCGATTATTGCCGGTCTGGTCGTCTGTACGGTTAATCACTGTGATGGCAAAGGCGAGATCGCCCACCAGCGAGATAGCCTTATCCTCACCGATCATCGGGGCGAAGGCTGCAATCAGTTGCTCATCGGAGGCATTGATGCTACCGGCAGCGTCGAGGGCGCGTTCTACCACGTCATTGGACTGACTTTCGGCGGCGGCGGTGTAGATGCTATCGCGGCGGAACAGCGTATCGCCGAACGTCCAGCTATCGAGAACTTCGAGGCCGACTACTTCAGTGTTGACCCAGCTTAACAACTGCGCACGGGATGAATTGGCGATGAGGATGTCGCGCTGTTGTTCTGGAGAGAGATCACGAATGAGGGTTGTGTTGCGGTCAACGCTTTCGAGTGAATCTGGAAAGCGACGCCCGGAAAGAGAAATGCTGATCGGCTCACTTACGAAGCTGGCGTCCGTGATTGTCCCGATGTTTTCGCGGATGAGTGTGATAAACGCGCCCTCGTTCAGGTTTTGCATCAGGATGGTGCCAAGCTGGATTTCGTTCAGTTCTTCGAGCGGCTGGTCGGCGAGGGTTTCCGGTTCAATGGCAAAGGCAACCAGCACGGTACCGAATGCTTCGTCAACTACGTCTACGATGAGCGTGACGAGGGCGACGACCGCTACAACGAGGGCTACGCGGAACAAATTCGCAAAGATGGCGCCGGTACGGTGGCGCTGCTGGAGCCGTGCTTTGTGCTGTTCCTCGGTCATTTTGATGAGCGATGGCATTTTAGTACGCCTCCCGGAAGCGTCGTGAGATCCAGCCACTGATGAGGTTGAGGATCAGGGTGATAACAAATAGTGTGAGGCCGATGATGAAAATGCTGTTGTAGTCGATGGTGTCGTAGCTGAGGTCGCCGCCGGAGATGCGGGCGATGTGGCCGGTCATGGTTTCTGCGGCCTGCGTGGGGTTAAAGGTGAAGTTCGGGCGGGCACCGGCAGCAATCGCTACGATCATGGTTTCTCCTACAGCGCGGGAGATGCCAACGATGAAGGCCGCAACAATACCGGAGAGCGCAGCCGGGAACACAACCTTGCTGGTTGTTTCCAGGCGGGTGGCACCGAGGCCGACTGAAGCCTGACGAAGCTGGTCGGGCACGGCACTGAGGGCATCCTCACTCATGGAACTGATGGTTGGCAGAATCATGATGCCCATGACAAGCCCTGCGGAGAGCATATTGTAGACACCAATAACACCGTCTGGCGTGAGGCCCTGTAACAGTGGCGTCATGAACTGGATGGCGAAG
Organism: Chloroflexota bacterium; assembly: GCA_039024535.1. Classification (GTDB taxonomy): domain Bacteria; phylum Chloroflexota; class Anaerolineae; order Aggregatilineales; family Phototrophicaceae; genus DAOTTY01. The sequence continues at coordinate 3,507 of JBCCQC010000195.1, read as the reverse complement.
TAGCCATAAACCACTGTGGGGACGCCAGCGAGAATTTCCAGGATTGGCTTGAGCACGCCGCGTACCTCTGGCCGGGCATATTCACTCAGGTAGATGGCGCTGCCGAGGCCCAGCGGGATGGCAACGAGCATGGCGATGAAGGACGTGGTAAGGGTAGAGGATACCAGCGGGAGAATGCCGAACTCGCCGACCTGTGGCTGCCACTGTGTGTTGGTGACGAACTCCAGGAAGGTGGGGTTATCTGGCAGACGAACGGTTTCACCTTCGTCGTGGTCTGCTGCCGGGATTTCGTCAAGGCTGCGCTCCAGAATGAGTGTATCGCCCGTGACTTCGAGCACACGCATGGTTTCCCCACTGCCGCTCATCTGGATACGATCTCCGGCAGTGAAAAGTGACCCGGTGCCGTCTTCTAAGTCGATGCTGGTTTCATCGGCGGCCATTTCGGACGTGGTGCGAACCAGTACCTCGCTCATGGGGGCGGCGAATGTGCCGACATCGTGCAGGCGGGCTTGTGTGCCGTTAAAGCCGCGTTCTACGATAAGGCCATCGGTGGCACGCTCTACAATCAGCATGACCTCGTCTTCTACCCGGAGTGCGCGGCCCGGCAGGAAGTTACGGCGGGTTTCGTTATCGAGTTCGCCGGTTGCGAACAGGGTATCGTTTGCACGCAGGGGCTGGGTCAATTCGATGGTGGGGGCGTCTTCTACCAGTTCGAAGCGTTTGACGGCCAGCCATGCATCGGACTGGAAAAACAGGGCGGAGTCTCTGCCGAGGACGACAACAATACCGATGGTGGTAAAGATTGACACGACACCGCAGAACAGCAGCATCGTCCGGATTACTTCTTCGCCGACGCGGGTTTTGCGTTGCAAGGTGCTGGTGTTATCCAGTGTGGTATCACGTCGGATGGCTTTTTCGAGCGGGGTTTGACGGGCTGTGGATCGGGCATCCATAGTCATAGGTGGTCACTCTCCATATGTAAGCAAAGAGGAGCACAGTACAATGCTGCGCCCCTCTGCATATTACAAATTCAGATGGGACTGAACTACATGTCGCCAGTGCCCAGAACGACCTGGCGGAGGTACTCTACCCTGGCGCCAGCGATTGCGTCTGCGGCTGCCGGGAAGTAGCCAACCTCTATCACGTAGTCAGAAACGTCGCTCATGAAGTAAGCGACGAAGTCACCTACCTGCGGCTTTTCTGCCATGATTTCTGCGGTGGAGTAGATGAACAGCGGGCGGGCCAGCGGGTAGTCGCCGCTGTCTACGTTGGCTGCGTTTGGCTCTACGCCGTCGATGCTGAGGGCCTTCAGCGCGTCGTCGTTCTCTGCGAAGTAGGCATAGCCGAAGAAGCCGATGGCGTTCGGGTTATCCTGGATGCCTTCTACCAGAACGTTGTCGTTCTCGGATGTGGTCGGATCCGGGGCGAGGATAGCGCTGGCGTCTTCATCGAATACTTCTTCTACGAAATAGTCGAACGTGCCGGAGTCTGTACCGGGGATGAAACGCTCAATCGGCTCGTTGGGCCAGTCCGCGTTGACGTCAGACCAGTTTACGGCTTCACCGAAGATCAGGGCCAGTTCTTCTACAGTGGCTTCTTCGATGAACTCGTTGTCTGCGGATACAGTTACAGCCAGTGCGTCCGTGCCGACACGGAATTCAATCGGGCTGCGGCCAATGGCCTCGCAGGATTCAATTTCGCTATCGCGGATGGCGCGGGAGGCGTTAGAAATGTCAGTCTCACCTGATTCACAGAAGCGCTCGAAGCCGGCACCGGAGCCGATGCTGTTGATGGTGAGCGTGCCAGCGAAACCAGCAGAGATGTATTCGTTCTGGATGCGCTCTGCCAGCGGGAATACCGTGGAGGAGCCAGCAGCAACGATGTCGCCAGCGGCAGCAGCCGGGTCGTTCGGCAGGGTCAACAGTACGCTGTCTACAACGTGTACAACGCCGCCGTCATTGGCAACGATGTCGGCAGCGGTTACGGAAGCCTGGTCTACCATGACGCCCATGTCGCTGACGTTGACCTGTACCGGGGAGCCTTCCAGGGTGGTTACCGGGCCGTTGGAGAGCATATCGCTGGTGACAGCAGCGGGGACGACGTGGTAGGTGAGCAGCATGGTGAGCAGGTCGGTAGCGCCCAGCAGGGTTTCAGCGTCTACGCCGAGTGCGTCCAGTGCTTCTTCGAAGGCGGCGTCGGTGGGAGCGAATACTGTAATTTCACCGGCGAGGGCTTCGGTCAGGCCAGCGGCTTCGGCAGCGGCCAGCAGGACGGTGTGATCTTCGCTGTTAGCAATGATGCTGCCGACGGTTGCGGTGTGGCCGTCTGCAAGGACTGCGCCGAGTGGCAGAGCCAGCATCAGGATTGTGAGTATTGCAAGGATACGAGTCTTCATATCTAAAATGCGTCTCCTCAAATTGTGTGTAGTTGGCACATTCTCTTAATATGCCGTTGCCATGTGCAACGTGCGACAATCTACCTGTCGCGCGTTAACTGACCCTGCGCAAACTGTTAAGTTGGCCCCATGCTTGTGTTAAGTTGAATTTAAATGGATGACTTTTAAACTATGCCCCATTTATCGTCCATGCATTTTTAAGGCGAAGCCTCAGATTTGCGCAAAAAGGATCATTTGTTCTAGTCTGGCGTGGGCAAAATGAGCGTGCTGCACTATAATGTGCGGGGTACGTGATGAGTTTGCATTGGACTGGAGCCTGCATGGTGAATCCCCCGGAGCTTATTGGCGTTGTGGCCCATGCGCGGCGTGCGCAATCTATCCCGGTGGCAGAGCGCATCGTGCAAACGCTGAACCGGCGTGGCGTTAAAACGTGGATGACGATCCGCTGGGATAATGCGCTGCACCAGGAGATGGAACAGGCAACCGACCTCGTGATTGCCATTGGTGGGGATGGGGCTATGCTGCGGGCTGCGCGGACGTGTGCGCCATACGAGATCCCGGTGCTGGGTGTGAATATGGGATACCTCGGTTTTTTGCCGGAGATCAGTTCGCCCAATCAATGGGAGCGGCATGTGGATCAGTTGTTGCGTGGGGAGTTCTGGATTGAACGGCGGATGACGCTGGATACGACGGTTACCCGCAATCAAAAGGTGATTGAAACTGGCAGCGCCCTGAATGACATCGTGATTAACCGAAACCAGACGGTGGGTACTGTGCTGTTGCAAACGTACATTGACGGCTACTGGACAACGACGTATCACGCTGATGCGCTGATTATCGCCACGCCGACGGGGTCGACAGCGTATGCGCTGGCTGCGGGGGGGCCAATTTTGCCGCCGGAACTGCACAATATTCTGATTATCCCGGTAGCGCCGCACCTGAGTATGGATCGCCCGATTATTCTATCGGAGGGGGCGACTGTGCAGGTGGTGCTTTCCAGTGAGCGGGGACATGATGCGGGTGTGGTGGCGGATGGCTCTGCATTGGCGAATATTCAACCGGGAGACAGGGTATCGATACGGGCGGGGAAGGACTACGGGTTGTTTGTGCGG
>JBCCQC010000194.1:0-7470 GCA_039024535.1 Chloroflexota bacterium | reverse complement strand
CGATGGCCGTGGTAAACCACACTGTGAAGTAGTTGATGTTGTTCTCGAAGATGCCCTGCATTTCCCGCACGACGCTGCCCGTGGAGTAGGACTCCAGTTCTGCACGGGCAATGCGAATGGCTTCTTCCAGGCTTTCGCGCTGTTCGGCATAGACGGAAGCATCAAGGCCACCGGCTTCTTCCTCGATCATATCCTTGAGCTGGTTCAGGCGATCAATGACGCCGCGCCAGTACAGGCGGCTGCTGTCAATCACGGCATTGATGTACCCGGAGGTTGAATCGTTGATGTCCCGCAGGGCACGCCCGATGACAACATCCTGAAATTCCGCCTGAAGTTTATCGCGGTTGGGGCGGCGCACAATCTGCCGGATAGACAGGTTAGTTTCGATGAACTGGTGGCCGCGCTGCCGCAGAGACTCAAACACCTTTTCAATATCGGTGCTGGCCTCTTTAAACTGTGCATCCAGCCCCAGCGAGTGCTTTTCCAGTTCCTGTTGTACGCCGCGTGCCTTACCCGTATCCTGACTGACGCGCATCACGTCGTGTTCAATCTGGCCGATGTAGATTTTTATCACGCGCTCGGTCAGATCCAGTTGGGCTACCAGTTTTTGCCGCGCCGGGGGAGCCTCTGCCAGTACGCCGCGCAGGTGCGCCCGTACCGCTTCGATGCCGCCATCCTCGCCGTTGAGTGATTTTTTCGCAGAAATGCCGAAAATCAATGGCTCGAAGTTAAGCGACTCTTTTACCTGTCGCTCTACAAAGCGGCGCACCTCTGCACGCTCACCGGGATCCAGCAGGTCAATCTGGTTCATCACCAGAATGGTTTTTTTGCCGTAGTTTCGCGCCAGTTCGAGGTACAGTCGTTCGGTATCGGCAAAGGCACGTTTGGCAGAAATCAGGAAGATGACCAGATCACTACGGTGCAAGAAGTCTTTTGCTACACGGTCGTGCTGTTTGAACACAGAGCCAGTGCCGGGGGTGTCGACAATGGCGACGCCGGGGGCGCCGGTGTTCGGGTGGCCCCACTGCCGCAGGCGGCCCTCGTCCTCCTCGGACGTAATCGGTTTGCGCACCGGGTCTTCGGAATAGCGGATCAGTTCAATAGCTTCGGTCGTCGGCGTGATGCCCATCGGCAGCAGGGCATCACCCAGCAGCGCGTTAATAAACGTGGATTTACCCGCGTTGAACTCGCCAATGACGGCGACCAGAAAAAACATCTCGCTCAGGTCTTTTGCCACATCGCGCAGGCGGCGGCGGTCGTCTTCGGTTTCCTCTGGCTTGAGCTTTGCCAGTGTGTCGGCCACTTCGTTCAGCAGTTCAATTTCGCGTTCACGCAGGACGGCCAGCGGCCCTTCTATTGTTGTCGCCTGTGAATTTAACGTCATGTTATTACCTCAGCGCCCCCAGCAGCCCGCGTTTGCCAAGGTCTGCCAGCGACGATTCAATGGCTACCATTTGCTGCTGGATGGATTGCAGCTTTTTGAGTTGTTCGTTTTGCGTTTCTGTCTGTGATTCAATCAGCGTTAGCAGTGGGGAAACAGCGTCTTCCCGCAGTTTCATGCCATAGCGGATTTGCTCGTCGGTTGCGCCTGTGAGCAGGTCAAGATAGCGGTTTTGCAGCCGGATCATCTGGCTGGCATAGGCGTTCTCGATCATGCGCCCGCGCAGGGGCACGAACAGCAGACCCAGCATCATCATCACCAGCACGCCCACCAGTGTAAACACAATCGTGGCATCTGGCGCATTCACCAGCACACCTACAATCACTGCGCCGAACAGCAGCAAAATCACCTCGTAGATGGCGAGATAAACGACCGTGTTTCGCAGTTGATCGTCAAGGTTCTGGACTTCGACCTGTCGCGCTTCGTCCTCAACTGTGGCGAGGTCGTCGCGGATGTTCATCATCGGGCTGCGGTTGTAGCTCTGTGGTGCGCGGATGTCGCCAATCATTTTGCTGCGCATGGCATCTGGCAGCAGTTTAAGCTGCGTCTGGCTGTAGCTGACCAGATTGTCGATGTCTTTGAGGTCGCGGCCTTCCAGTTGGGCGGCGAGGTCATCCACATGGCGGGGGAGTGCCTGTAGGGGTTCCAGTGCCTTGCGGTTTTCGAATGCCAGCCTCAGATTGCTATCTTCTGTGGGGCGCAGCAGGTTGCCCAGCCGCACCAGTTCGAGTGTGCCGCGCCCTACCGCATTTACTGCCTTCGAAAGCTGGAACATGTCGCGGATGGCTTCTTTACCGCGCTCACTGGATTCTCTAAACCGCTGCTCAATGTCCTCTTTTGCATCGCGGACGTTACGCTGCTGTGCCCGCTGCTGTGTGTCCATCTGGGTACGGACGTTTTCTGCAATGCTGGTGTACTGGTCAAAGATGGACTGGTTTTCGCGCACAGAGTTCAGCGCGGCCTGCGATGCGTTCTGCGAGATTTGCAGCGGTGTCTGGAGTTTCTGGCGCAGGCGGGGGATGTCGCCAAGCTGCCGGTTGATGTACTCCTCGAACCTGTTCATGCCGCTGGCGTGCCATGCGTCAATATCGCGGTGGCCGTTACTGCGGGCCTGTAAGCCGTGCATGGCCGATACCAGCCATACCTCTGGCCGGTAGCCGAGTTTTTCCTGGCTTTGCTCCTGCACATACTGCTGCAACGTGGCTTTTTCTTCGTCGTCCAGCAGGTCAGCCTGGTTGATGACGATGATGATATTTTTGCCGTATTGCTTGAGCGCCTGCAACGTTTCGAGGTTTTTTGCGCTCATGGCCTGCGTGGAAGCCATCACCATAAACACCGTGTCGCTGCGATGCAGGAACTTCTGTGTGGTGTCTTCGTGCTCGCGGAAGATGGATTCTGTGCCGGGGGTGTCCACAAAGCTTACTTTTTTGAGCAGTGGCGACGGATGAAAAACCGTGTCTACCTCGCCGCCAGATGCCATGCGTTCGGCGTCTTCGCCCCAGCGCAGTATCGTGATGCGGTCGGTGGTGGGGGTGGGGCCTACGCGCAGCAGGCCGCCTTCGCCCAGCAGCGCGTTGATGATGCTGGATTTGCCAGAACTGAACGCACCCACGAATACCGCCAGATACGGATTATCCGCGTGGAAAAGGGCATCGCGTACCTGCGCCACCCGGTCTTCTTCCATGTTACCGATGCGCGGCAACACCTCTAACAGTTCCGATATAACTTCATACTCTTTGCGCCGGATGTTTTCGTATTCCAGCGTGAGTTTTGTACCAATACTACTTTCTTCAGCAGCCAAATGTTTACCTGCCTTTTTCGATTAGTCTTCAGGATAGCATACTTGACACCGCGCAGGCGTTCAATATTCATACGGATTTCACGCATGGCACGCCCGGCCATTTAGCAAAATCTCATGGAATCACTACAATTATGTGCATGTGTAACAAAACATTATTCTGGAGAAAAAGGTAGTGAACGACACAGTAGAAAAAACACTCGCGCTGCGTGAGCGCGAACTGGACCTGTTGCTGGCAATTGACACGGTGCGCGATGCCGTTGATGACGATGTGCCACCGGGTGTGATGTTTGAGCGTTTGTTAACGCTGTTGCTGGAGCATCTGGCGGCGAATGCAGCAGCTATTGTGGTGATTTCTGACGAGCAGAACGGTATTGAGTACCAGTCTGCCATGAGCATTGAGCCACGGGCGGGTTTCAGTCTGTGTCAGGAGGTGCTCAAGGCTACTGACCGTCCAGAAATTATGCCGGTAGACGCGGCTGGCTATGGTGATGGGCTGGGTGTGCGTATCATGATGGATGGTGAACCACTGGCCGGGGTGGTGCTGCTGCGCGAACCACAGGATGCGCCCTTCAGTGAGGATGATGTTGCGTTGCTGCAAACGGCAGAAAACCAGATTGATTCCGCGATTGTGCAGGTACGGCGCATCTGGCGGCTGAAGCAGCGTAACCGTGAACTGGATGTGATTTACCGGCTGGATCAACTGCGCGACAGGAACACCAATGAAAACGATCTGATTACTGCGTTCACGCAGATTATCCTTGAGCAGTACAACGCCCAGCTCTGCATGGTTATCCTCAGTCATATTGACAGCGGCGACATGGTGGTGCGCGGCATTGTGGACAAAATCGGACTCAAGCCAGCAGATTTTGACCGGGTGATGAAAACGGTCGAAAACCTGGAAGGCACGCGCATGGTAGACTCTCCGCGAGACGGTGTAGAGATGATTGCCGCGCCGTTCCTCATTGCCGGGATGCAACTGGGGGCTGTTGTTGTCGGGCGCGAACGTTCTTTCCACAGCAGTGACCTGCGCCTGCTGTTTGCGCTAAGCAGCCAGATGGACAGCGCCATTGTTTACAGCCGCGTTATTGCGCAGCTTTCCCAGCGGAATAAAGAACTGGAAATCATCTACAACATCGACAAAATCCGCGATAGTGACGAAGACTTTGACGTGATGCTGCAATCGGTGCTGGGTGAACTGTGCCAGGCTATTGATACCGACATCAGCTTTATCCTTCTGTTTAATGACCGTGAGGAAGACCAGCTTGAAATTAAATCGTCTACCAGCAGCGGCATTCTAACTTCCCGTGCCTACTACGAAGCCATCCAGCGGGTTTCCCGGCAGGCGCTGGAAACCGGCGATATGGTGTTTGAAAACAACCTCGCCGGGGAAGTCCGGTCTACGCTGTCTGTGCCGCTTGTGCTGCATGACCGGATTATCGGTGTGTTTGGTGGACTGAATAGCAACAGTTCGCTGGGCTTTACGGCAGAAAACCGCCGGATGCTCAAAGCTATTGTCACCCAGGTCGATACGGCAGTGTTCGAGCGGATGGAGCAACGCCGCGTGCGGCAGGTGCTGGGCCGTTCGGTGGATCCGAAGGTGCTGGATTACCTGCTGGAACATGGGGATGCCGCCAGTGTGCTGGCCGGTGAGCGCCGCGTGGTGAGCGTGCTGTTTGCTGACCTGCGCGGTAGCACGGAATGGGCAGAGCGCACCGAACCGGACACACTGGCGTATACGCTCAACCAGTACCTTGGACGGATGACGGATGTGATTTTTGAATATGGCGGCACGCTGGACAAGTTCGTCGGTGATGAAGTGATCGGGTTGTTTGGTGCGCCACTGCCAATGGAAGATCACGCGTACCGTTGCACTGCTGCCGCTTACCGTATGCAGGAAGTGATGGCAGAAATGCGCCAGGAACTCTCTGCACAGGGGTACGAACTGCCGCCGATGGGCGTTGGCGTGAGCACTGGCGAGGCGATTTGCGGTGAGTTTGGCACAGAGCAGCGCACAGATTATACCGCGATGGGCCGTATGATGAACCTGGGTGCGCGGCTGTGCAGTGCTGCGAAGGGCGGGGAAGTCGTCATCAGTGAGCAAACACAGATCGCACTTGGTGAGGCCGCGAAGATCGAGCGTATGGAAGATGTGACGCTGAAGGGAATCGGCCAGGCGACAGCGTATAAGCTGCTTAAGATGGATACAAAGCTGTAGGGCAGGGTCATCAGGGGGGAAGGTGCTATGCATACCTTCCCCCGCAATCTATCAGGCGTTGAGCAGGCCCCCTGCCATCTGGCGATCCACCCAATCTGCGATAAATGGGTAGCGGAAGTCTGCCCCGGTGTAGACGCGCACACCTGCAATGGTCGCAAATACCAGCCCTACCAGCGGCAGCACGGAGAAAATCAACGACGCCAGCATACCCACAATCACCCAGATAATCATCAGCGGGATACCAATCAGCACAACAGACAGCACCGCGAAGATCACCAGAATGATGGCCCATGCTATGCCGCCGATGATGAACCCGGCCAGTGCGCCCACTGTGCAGATGAGTTGCATCACAAACGCCTGTAGCGCGTGGAAAGCCACATAATCTGAGCGGTTGCGGAACACAAAATAGATGATGAGCGGGATGAAGACCACAAACGGCAGGCTGATGCCCGATGTGGGCACGGCCATCAAAAATGTGATCCACACGCTGCCATGTGCCACGGCAGACCACAGCTTATCCTCGTCGCTGACGCGCAGGGTGCTGTAACTGCGTGGCTTTGCTTTCCGCTGCGGGTGGGTGTGTGGGCGGTAGCGGCGCTCGTATTCTTCTACGATGGTGGCGTCATCCAGCGGGTCTTCGTCCGGCAGGGTGGTATCGCGCATCAGCCGCGACAGACGATCTTCGTCTGTGTTGTTCTGCGGCAGGTTGTTGTCATTATCGGTCATATAAACCGTTCCTTTTTTGCCTCGGTGTTACGTTACATTTCTACAGTGTTATACGCAAGTCTCGCGTTGAAGTTTCAGTTTAGCTGTTCTAAACTGCTGCGCCATGTTAAGCGAACACTTCACACTCACCAAAGCACATCTGGGCTGGCTGCTGCTGATAGGCGGCATGGTCGGTTTTATCGGCGTCTTCAGTATAGACCTTGTGGCTATCGCACGGCAAAGCGGTTTTGCTTCTCTTTTCACTGCCGCGACGGTGGAGCAGTTGCGCAGCCCGCTGGGGATTGGCCCTGCGCAGCGGCTGGCCCTGCTCACCTGTGTGGCCGGGGCGCTGCTGGGCGTTACCCTCATTCCACTGGGCAGTAAACCCGCATGACGCCACAATCATCTGCACCACAATACATAAAATGGGCGTCACGGGCGTTGTTTACTGCCGCGCTGGTAATTTTACTGTTTCATCTGTCCGTTTATATCGCCTATGCCGCCAATCTTATCGCCTTCCCGTTTGATTACGACCAGGGCGAAGGCTTCGAACTGGTGGATGTGATGATGTTCGCGGAGGGGCGCTTCCCGTATCAGCCGACCGAGTCATTCCCGTTTTATTCCAGTAATTACCCGCCGTTGTTCCACATTTTCCCCATTCCGTTTATGTGGGTGTTCGGGCCAGCGTACTGGTATGGCCGCCTGCTGGCCTTTATTGGCACGCTCATCTGTGCAGGGATTATTGGCTATGCGGTTCACCGGGAGACACAGAATCGCCTGATTGCGGTACTCAGCGGGCTGGCGTTTCTGGCGTCCAATATCGTCTACCACATCGGGCCGTTGTTTCGGCAGCACATGACGATGGTGCTGTTTGAGACTGCCGCGATTGTCATCCTTGCCAATGCCGTGACTGTACAGCAGCCGGGTAAACGCTGGCGACAGATTGCCATTGGTCTGGGGTTTATCATTGCCGCCGGGTACACCAAACAGCTTGCCCTGTTCACGGCGATTGGTGCGCTGGTGTTCCTGTTTATTCGCAATCCGCGCTGTGCCATTATTGCCGGGTTTGCCTTCGGAGCTGTCGGGATTGGTATTTTTGCATGGCTTCACTTCGGTACCAATGGCGAATGGTGGCGACAGGCGATTGCCGCCAACGTAAACGAGTTCTACCCGGATCAAATGACGGGGTTGTTCCGGTTGTGGTGGCAGTTGCACAGTGCGCTGATTATCCCGGCGGTGCTGTTGATGGTGTATGAACTGTATTTTGACCGTCTTTCGATCTATACGGTGTGGTTTGTGGCTTCACTG
>JBCCQC010000193.1:0-7501 GCA_039024535.1 Chloroflexota bacterium | reverse complement strand
GGTTGCTGTTTTGCAAGGATTGGATCAAATATAACCTGACAGATGTACTGTGTACTGACCAGACTGACGGCTCAATTCCATTTTTGAATGTCGCAACCCGACAGTATGATGCTGAACAACTCGCACGGCTGGATCTGTCTGAACTCATGCCGAAGCTACCCGAGATTATTCCGTCCCATGAAGTTGCCGGATATGTAACCGAGCGTGCTGCTGCACTGACCGGTCTGGTTGCCGGTACGCCCGTAATATCTGGCATGATGGATGTGAACGCGAACGCCATCGGTGTGGGTGCCATTACAGCCGGTCAGAGTTTTACGATTCTGGGGACAACGGGCATCAATTGCAGTGTGCTCAATCAACCTGTGTTTGCACCGCCCAACATCGGGGCATCGGCATGTCACAGTGTTCCGGGGAACTGGATACGATTGCTGGGTGCGATGGCAGGCACGCCGAACCTGGACTGGTACCTGGGTTGCATGGGGTACGATGTGACCACGCTGGATTTTAGCGATATTGAGCGAATGGTTGCTGAAGTTCCGGCAGGCTGCGGAGGGGTTATTTTTCATCCCTACCTTCAGGGAGAACGCGCACCATTCCTGAATGCTGGCGCGACCGGGAGTTTCTTCGGGGTCACATCCACCACAACAAAAGCGCACCTCATCCGGGCGGTCTACGAAGGCGTCGCATTTTCCGTTAAACACTGCTACAGCCTGATGGGAACCCCGAGCGAGGTGTTTCTTGCTGGTGGCGGTGCACAAAGTGAGTTCTGGTCACAGATGATTGCCGATATGCTCGGGTGTACAGTAACAGTACCCGCTGGAGCGCAGTTTGGCACACTGGGTGCTGCCATGACCGGAGGTGTGGGTGTGGGCGTGTTCGACAGTTTCGAAGATGCTGTGCAGGTCTGTGTGCGCGTGGAGCGCCGTTATCACGCAGACCCACAGGCGACTGCCATCTACGATGCATGGTTCCCGGTTTATACCGATCTGATACATCAGATGGAAACATTCTGGCAGAAGCGCCGCACATTTACACAGATTGAGCGCAAAACACAGGTGAATTGATAGATGAAAATATTCGCGTCCTGTAATATGCCCGCCCACTGGGTGGAACGCTTCTCAGACGAGTTCGAGTTTGATTTTCATGACTGGGGTGCCACAAAAACGTTGCTACCACAGGCACAGCTCATCCGGCGGCTACAGAGTTGCCAGATACTGATTACGGAATTCGATGAGGTTACAGCAGAGGTCATCGAACAGTTACCCGACCTGATCGCTATTGTGGATTGTCGCGGCAATCCGGTGAATATCGACATTGAGGCGGCTACACGACACAACATTATCGTGATGAATACGCCCGGAAGAAATGCGGTTGCAGTTGCAGAGATGACAGTTGCACTGATGGTTTTCATCGCGCGTGGATTTGTGCCAGCCATCAAAGAAGTCGAAAGTGGTGAGTGGGTCAGACAGGGATTCAAGCCATTCTACCTGAACCATTTCGGAGACGAGGTTGCCAATACAACTGTGGGACTGGTCGGGCTGGGCGCTGTGGCGCGGCAGGTTATCCAGCGTTTGCAGGGTTTTAAAGTTCGGCTGCTGGCATACGATCCGTTTATTACTCACGAGCAGGTGAACGTGCTTGGTGCAGAACGGGTTGAACTGGATGAGCTGTTGCAGCAGTCGGATTTTGTTTCACTACATGCACCCATCACACCGCAGACCACCGGGATGATCGGGAGCCGCGAGTTTGACCTGATGAAGTCATCGGCCTATCTTATCAACACTGCAAGAGCCGTTCTGGTGGACGAAACAGCCCTGATTGATGCGCTGGTCGGCCATAAGATTGCCGGGGCCGGCCTTGATGTCTTCCATGAGGAACCTCTCCCGTCAGATTACCCGCTCCTCGGAAACCCCAATGTGATTGCGATCCCACATCTCGGCGGGGCAACCAATCAGATTCCGTATCATCATTCGGAGATTGCGTTTAACAATATCCAGCAACTCCTCAATAGATCGCCGATCAACGTTGTTAATCCCGATGTCGTCGAGCAGTCTATTTTGCGTCTCTGATAATGCAGTTTTGCTCTTTATTCAGAGACGTCAGCCGCATGATTGAACCAAACAAAAACCCCATCCTGGTAGAGATGGGGGGTAATTTTGTGCCCCATACGGGGTTCGAACCCGTGTTTCAGCCTTGAGAGGGCTGCGTCCTGGGCCACTAGACGAATGGGACTGACTCAAAAATGGTAGCACTGTCCCATTTCTGCGTCAAGATGAATCCCGCGTGACTTTAAGCCGTTTTGCGATTTTTAGATTGTGTGTGGAAGATAGTAACCCCACTTGATCGTCAATCAATGCTTGCTGGTGTCGGGTATGCTCAAGAAGGCGAATTGCATCATCGAGTTGATCGGACTCAATGAGGTAGCTGGCAAACAAATCGGACATGCGATGTATGATGATCGGGTCATCACGCTCATCCATCAGTTGCCGGGCACGCAAAAACAGATCTTCGGCAGTTTCATAGGCTTGCAGCCCAAGGTGCCCTCGTGCCACCATAGCCGTGTTATACGCAAGTGATAGTCCGCTCATTGCTGGCTGCGACATGCTCAGCACTTCGTGGGCAGCTTGCAGTCCATCCTCAAACTGTTGCTTCAGATACATATACTGGCACTTCAAAGACATGACCTCTGCCGACTGTTCTGCAAATGCAACAGCGTCGGCAAAAGCCTCGTACTGTCTCGTTTGTAGCAGTAACTTTAGATTTTCCAGTTGAACGCGATAGCTCAAGTCCTCTGAGTAGATGTTGTCAGTGATCCCGGAGAGGATGCTGAAAGCCTGTGTGTATAAACCACTCCGCCGGTAGTGCATAGCCAGCCCCAGCATTGCCTCCTGTTGAGCTGCAAACGCACCCTGTTCTCCGGCAAGTTGGATGACATCGATAAAAATGGCTGCGGCCTGTGGGCGCAAGGCTGTTCGCTCCAAGAGATTTGCTTTCACAATTAGCAACTGTATCAGTTTCGCGCTGTCCGTTGTTTCTGTGGCGTCAATCTGGCTCTCGACCAGTTGCAGCCATGTTTGCAACCGACGATGAGCAGCAACATCCCACCAGCGCGACAGAATAATCTCTGTACGCTGGTCGTGGTTGATAGCTTCTGTGAAGACTTGTAATAATGTCTCTGCAATATCCAGCATCGTTCGTGGCGTATAATGAGTGACCTGTTGCTTTGCCACAATCAGGGCCTGTTGCTGCAACAGATCAAGACGCTGGCCGTCATGCCATGCTTTCCTGAGTGTAATGGCGTCCAGTTCGCGGATGCGCAAAGCAGCATCAGATATAAACGTCTGCTGGTGAATATGCTGTGCATCAACCAGCGTCATGTTCTGAACAATGGGTTCGGAGAGGGATAATCCGTTATCTGGATGTAACGTACATCCGGCAAGAAGCACATCAGCAAGAGACAGGTTGGCGTGTATATCACGTACCTGTCTCTTGATTTGCCCCGGTATACCGGTTGTTAGTGTAAACACCGGACTGTTACCCTGACCTATCATGCCGTCGTTGTGCATTGTTTGATCTGCCAGTCGATGTGAGTCATCTGCACTGAGTGGCTTTAGACGGATCAAGCAATCTGGCCGTCCTATCGACGTTGACTCATTAAGGTTGTTGACAGTAACAATCAAATCCATAGCGGGGATCTGCTCGTGCAGCGCGTGTAAGTCTTCTGGCTCTATCACATTGTTGTCCAGAACAATTGTCACGCGATGCACAGCAGTGAACTCCTGAAGTGTGACCGATTGCAAATGGTACAGCGTTCTGTCATGAATGTGGGTCAGCACGTGTTCAACATTCTGTGCTGAACGAAACCAGAATAAATGGCGAGGTGGCTCATGTTCGATTATGCGGCGCAGAGACGTTGCTACAAGGTGAGATTTACCGGTACCGCTGCGGCCAGCCACAACAATAAAGCAGCCCCATTGCTGTCGGTAGCATCGCTCAATGGTGTTGATTTCGTCGCTGCGTCCGATTAGAGATGATTGAAACACTGGCAGTGAGGCAATCAATCGAACCTGTCGAATCTGTTCGATAGCACGCCTCTCAAGCTCAATGACGGCATCTGTAAGGCGGCTAAGCCCACGGTTGCGGTAACGGCGGATGTTGCGCTCTGTCGTGCTGAATACACCTGCAACATCATCCATAGACAGACCATAGTCGCTGTAAACGTAGAGCGCCAGCAACACACCCCACTCCAGCAGAGCTGATGAAGTCATCTCGACATCTTCAGCAAGTAGCAACAACAGTTCATCGCAGGTTAACGGAATGTGGGGGTCTTTTGCAGTTAATTCCTGTCTCAGCGTTGTGTAGCTGGAACGTATAACTTCCACGAGCAAGTCAGATAGTGCGAAAAAGCGTGTGCGGTCACTGTCTGGCAATTGATGCTCCATCAGATAAGCATCGACCATACAGAGTGCCAGTGTACTGCTGTAAACCTTTTCCGGGTCGCCGTGTACAAGGCCGTTCAGTGCAGCGCGAACGCCGCCAACGCTGATATACGGCGCATCCAGTTCGCTGAGGGGTGTGCGCTTACCATTCATAATCAGGGAAAGTCTGCACACCGGCATGGTGCCCGATGCGTTTGTACATCTGGAAGCCGGTAAATGGGTGCCCGAGTATGCCATCATGGATGGCCCATGACCGCTGCCGAACGGTGCGCCATGCGTCTGGCAAGCGAAAGGGGTTGTCTGCGGTGAGTTTTGCGTGCAGAGCGCCACCGGGCTGGAACTGCTGGTGAATTTGCTTCATCTCCCGCAGCCCACGAACATAGCTGAAGCCGTACCGCTCAAAAACGACAGCGTTGTGGTAGGCCAGCGGTTCAATCAAAAACATGTCGTGGCCCATGCGCTCAATAAACGCCTCGAAGGGCGGCACAAGCTGGCTGAACACGCGCAGGCCGCTGCGCACCTGGCCGGGGGCCAGCCCTGCCTGCATCGCTGCAATCTCTGCCGGGATGTTGCGTGAGGCTGTGCCGAAGCTGGTAGGATTGCCGTTGTGGTCAACATCCGTGTTAAACCGTGGTGCATCCGGGTCGTTGATGACGACCAGCAGTACCAGTATCTGATTATTGAATGTATCAACCATGTGCAGGTAGAGAGCCGGGTCACGGTCGTGTATGTCGCGCCTGACGATTACCTCCACAGCGCGGCTGCCCTGATGTGTGCGATACTGCACAACACGGTGGCCGTTGGCGACACCGGTCACGGGGTCAATATCAAAGTATTCGTAGATAGATTCTGGCAACAGGGTTCGATAGATAGCTGTCTGCTGTGCTTCTGGCAGGCTGTTGATTTCTCTCAGGGAATATGGGAATGCCGGTTGCACGGTCATCGCTATCCGTTGTAACGATCCTTGAGCGCACGCTGAATCTGCCGATCTGCATCGCGCTTTGCTTTCGTCTGGCGTTTGTCGTACAGCTTTTTACCCTTTGCAAGGCCAACTTCAACTTTTGCACGGCCATTCTTCAGGTAGAGCTTTGTTGGAACAGCCGTATAAGTGTTCTCACGAATCCACGTCATGATCTGTGCAATTTCCTTCTTGTGCAGCAGCAGTTTGCGTGGACGCAGCGGGTCATTGTGCCCGAAGTGGGTTGCCTGCTCATACAGTGAGATGTGAACGCCCATCAGCCATAATTCACCACCCTTCTCCTGTACATAGCCGTCCCGCATGTTCACACGTCCACCACGAATGGATTTGATTTCTGATCCCTTCAGCACGAGGCCAGCCTCATATGTGTCAGTGATCTCATAGTCATGGAATGCTTTTTTGTTTTTGGATACGATTTTGATGCCATTACTCATGAGTCTGTTGTGTCTCCGTTGGTTTCTGCAATTTGCTCGTTAAGATAACGAACCGCCTCACCCAGTTCAACATCACGCCCATTCGCATCCGGTATCATCGCAATATCGGGTTCCAGCCCGACGCCGGAAATCTGGTTGCGGTCGGGTGTAAACCACTCCGCAGAGGTAATGTGGATAGACGATTCATCGGACAGGCGGAATATCTGCTGGACAGTACCCTTGCCGAATGTCTGCTGGCCGATCAATATCCCGCGATCCCGATCCTGGATAGCTCCGGCCACCAGTTCTGCTGCGCTGGCGGTTCCACCGTTTACAAGCACCACAACCGGCATCTCTCCCAGCAGCGATCCATCATCGGCCTCAAAGGTTTCTTCTGTGTCGATATTGCGTTCGTACAACACCACGCCACCGTCAAGGAACAGACCGGCCACATCAACGCTCTCCTGCAACAGGCCACCATTATTATCACGCATATCAACGATTAACCCGTCAACGTCCGAAAGTGTTTCCAGTGCGGCCTCCACTTCGTCCGGGGTACGGTTGGTAAAGCGGATAATTTGCAGGTAGCCAATATCGGGCGCGTCGGCAAGCGTTCGGAAGACAACCGATGGCACCTCAATTACACCGAACAGAACAAATATGGTTTCTTCGGAGTCATCACGGCGGTAGGTCAATTCCACCCCATTGTTACGCCGCACTTCACCCCTCAACATCTGGTCAAGCACATCCTGACGCACCTCAAAATTGACCGGCTCACTGTCCACCGCAATCAGTATATCACCATCTTCGATACCAGCTTCCAGCGCAGGGCTGTTTTCAAACGGGAACATAATCAACTGCCCATCTTCAGAGCGTTGAATCTGCACGCCGATACCGCCATAGGTGCCCGCCAGCACGTCGGATTCACTCTGTGCTACAGGTGGGTCTACGAAGAACGTGTAACGGTCATCGAGCGTTTGCAACATACCACGAATAGCGCCATACTGACGATCTTCGAATCCCGGCTGGTCACGCAGATACACCGTATCTACCAGTGACTGCACCTCGTCCAGCAGTGGATAGCCCTGCCCATGATCGCTGAGGGGCGATGCAAATGCCGAAATACCAACCAGTTCCCGCGTGAGGAACCCCAGTGCAAATGATAGCGACAGTGATATGCCGAATGTCATACCCCAGAGAATAGATCGTGCAAGATTGTACCGATCTTCGCGTTGTTTCTTCATTTTTCGCCACTTTCCAATGATTATGTATGTATCATACCGTGATAAAATCCTACACAACAGGCAATGAAAAAGAATGGTGCGCACAGGCTATGAAAATCAAACATGACCCCCCGCTGGTGCTGGTGGCTGATGACGAGGTTTCTGCAGCGACGATGCTGCGCCATGTATTTGAACGTGAAGGTTACCAGGTTGAGATCGCCCATGACGGGCTGGCAGCCGTCGAACTGGCAAAAAACCTGCTGCCCGACCTTGTTATCCTCGATATTATGATGCCACAGATGAACGGTTTTGAGGTTTTGCGGCATCTGCGCGAATATTCAGTAACATCTGGCATTCCAACAATTGTAGTCTCTGCAAGGGCAAAAGAACCAAGCGATGTAGCAATGGGCCTGAATATTGGTGCTGACGATTACATGTCCAAGCCAT
>JBCCQC010000192.1:0-7521 GCA_039024535.1 Chloroflexota bacterium | reverse complement strand
TTTCGAAGCGACTACCACCGACGGCAAAAAGATCAGCCGGGAAGACCTGATTGACATCATCGCGCACATCAACCGGCTGGTGAATGCCACGCACGCCAACCCGCGCAAAGTCACCGTCTCGGAGCAGGTTCCGAAGCGCACCACACCACCCCCACAGCGACCGGCAGCGCCAACCCGCAAGCCAGCTACCCCACAGAAGCCAGTCGCAAAACCTGCACCACCGCCAGAACCCGCACCTGAGCCTGATCCAGAGCCGGTTGCTATGCCAGAGCCAGCCTCTGCGTCAGAGCAGTTTGCCATGTCAGCAGAGGCATTCCTTGCCGGGGCGGGGCTAGAGCCGGAACCGTCTGAGCCAGAGCAGAAATCTGATGATGACCTGCTGGCCGTGGATGCCAGCGCCCTGCTGCAATATGAGGAACAGGTGCCACCAGAGGAACTGAAGCCGGAACCGGCCACCGGCAATACCACGCTGCTCTCGTCGGATAACGCCGATGTACTCTATAAGAGCCAGATGGACATCGCGCAGACGGCCTACCGCGCCGGGGACTACAAAAAATCGCTGGACACGCTCAAGACGATTGTGCAACTGGATTCATCATACGTCCCGGCCCTGAAGGGAATGCAGTTGTGCTATAAGCGTATGGGCAACCAGCGCATGGCCGCAAAAGTGCAGCAGCATATCGACCGCCTGCGTCAGTCCAGCAGCTAAAAACTTGCGAGAACTCCGCAGAAAGCGCACTCATCAAAGTGCGCTTTTTGTATTCACGTCAGCGAATTGTGCCATTGGATAGCAAACTCTGTAGCTTCGATGCTGCGTTGTAGCTGTGTGTGCCGCCACCGGGAAAAGTGTTTCAGCGCCTCGGCCAGCACATATCTCGCAGATTTTTGACTGTCCGGGTCAAAGGGGATAACAGGCGCGTCAGCTTCCAGTGCCTTGCCCACGCGGGTGAGATCAGCATGTGTTCTGGCGTGAGTAGCAACGATGAGAAGTGGCACCTTCCCTGGCGATATGTACGTCTTATTGACTTCCTCGAAATATCCATGTGGAATCTCTGTTGTTACATCAACGAAGAACAGACAGCCCATCGCGCCCGGCATCAACACTGCTGGAACCTTTTGCAACTCCGATTCAGACATATTTGTACCCACACCGAAAAAATACAGCGCCATGTCATCGTGGATAGTCAGACGGTCAAATGAGATCATT
The DNA here is from genome assembly GCA_039024535.1 of Chloroflexota bacterium. Classification (GTDB taxonomy): domain Bacteria; phylum Chloroflexota; class Anaerolineae; order Aggregatilineales; family Phototrophicaceae; genus DAOTTY01. The sequence continues at coordinate 6,314 of JBCCQC010000192.1, read as the reverse complement.
CGGCCCTCACTCTCTAACTTCTGTCTCTCAGCCAGACCCGGCACATGCCCGGTAGAAAAAACGTCAATTTCGGAAATATTAAGCCGAAACTCAAAGTAGCCTGAATCTAGCAACTCGAAAGTAATGATCTTTTCAGTGTGCATCCTGTACATTACGCATCCTGCACAATGCGGATGATGCTGTCTATGTCCATGCTCTGCCCCTGTGACCAGGCCCGGTCGTAGCCGCTGCCCATCTTCTGGCGCAGGGCATAGCGCAGGTTATCCAGCAGCGGCCCCGTCAGCACTGTCACACCGGCATTGTCCACCGTGCGGTTGTCAATGAAGCCGATTAACTGTGCGGCCTGCTCGTTGAAGTCGCGCTCCTCTAAAATCACTGCCGTGGACGCCACAACAAAGATCGAGCCACCGTCGAAGTGTGTTTCCTGCGCCATCTGAATCGCACGCTTGAAGTAGTCCATCGCGGTATCCATGTTGCCTTCCAGCAGGTTCACGCCGCCCATGCCGATGTACGCGAAACTGAGCGTGATCTTGTTGCCGATCTCCTCACCAATTTCCACAGCTTCTTCATAAAACGGGCGGCTTTCCTCGCCACGGCCCAGCATATAAAGCGTCATGCCCACTTCAGAGCTACTCTGCGCGTACCCGGCACGGTCGCCAATCTCTGCACGCAGGTCACGGGCCTCTCTGTAATAGCGCAGGGCCTCGTTGTAGTTCTGGTCAATGAAAAACGCAATATTGCCCATCGCGCTCAGGCTATGCCCGATGCCCGCCCGGTCGCCAATTTCGCGGTTAAAGCGGTACGCCTTGAGGAACAGTTTCTTGGCCTCGTCCATTTTGCCCTGTAGCTGCAAAATCCCGGCAATGTTATTAGTGGTGAAGGCCATCCCGCGCTTCTGCCGCGTCTCTTTGAATACCTCGTAGGCATCGCGGTACATCTGTCTGGCGTCCGCAAAGTTGCCCATCGCCTGCGTGATCTCACCGAGGTTGTTGACCGCAAATGCATAGCCTATTGGCGAGTTTTCCCTTGAGTAGGCCTCAGCAATAAGCTGCTGGTAAATGCTGGCGGCTTCTTCCAGATTGCCCATCAGATACTGGATGTAGCCGAGGTTGCCGCGTGCAATGCCGGAGATCAGTTCCTCGTTCAGTTTATCGCCCAGTATGATGGCCTCTTTTGACGCTTCGCGGGCCTGCTCATACTGACCAAACATCATCGCGTTATAGGCGCACACATTCTGCAAAAAGCCAATCCCGCGTTCATCGTTCACCTCGCGGAAGTAGGCCATCACATCGCCAGTCAGTCTATCGGCCTTGAGGTAGTCGCCGCTGCGCCCCAGAATCTGCGACAGGTAGGCCTGTGCCCACCAGTAGCCGTGACGCTCTGCGTGGCCGCGCTCTTCCATTACCCGAACGACTTCTTCAAGCTGCCGTACGCCATCGTTAAACAGGCTGCGCGACATGTGATACTGCTGCACCACGTCCAGCATTTGCTCGATGGCGTCCATTTCATCGCGCTTGATTGCCAGTGCCCATGCATGACGGATATTGTCGTGTTCATGCTCAAAAGCATCTGCTGCCCCCTTCCGGCGCTTCGAGGTCATCAGATCGCCCAGTTTATAGACGAACTCTGCGTAGTGCTGAATGTACTTCTGCTTGACCATATCGACATCATCGCAGTGAGACAGGAACTTCTCATGAGCATACTCCCGCAGGAGCTTTGGAATCGTAAAACGGCCATCCGGGGCACGGAACACCAGCGACTTATTGCCCAGCGCGGTCAGTGTACGCAGTGATGTGCCTGTAATGGCCTGGGCCGCACTGCGCTCAAAGCCATCGCGGAACAGGGACAACTTCATAAAGGCGTCCTGTTCACTTTCCGTCAGCAGCTTCCAGCTATGGTCAGCCACTGCACGCAGGCTCCGGTGACGCTCCGGCACATCGCGCAAATCCGTTTCGAGAAAATCGAGGCTGGCTTCAATTTCACTGGCAATTTCAGCAACCGAGAGCATTTCCATCCAGCCCGTCGCCAGTTCAATGCCCAGCGGTATCCCCAGCACCATATTGATGATGCGGCCCACATCTGCGGCGTTCTCTGCGTCCAGTTCGAAGTCCGGTGCATTGCGTTTGGCCCCGTTCACGAACAATTCTACCGATGGGTAAAGCGCCAGCGTATCCACATCGTTCAGGTCTGCCGGAGGAACACGCATCACATCAACTTCATAGGTCTGTTCACCGCGCAGGCGCAGGCGCTCTCGCGATGTGACCATCACCGTGACGTTCGGCATCTTATCCATATTATCGGCCAGCATGGTCGCCCCTTTTACAAGCTGCTCCATGTTATCCATCACCAGCAGGAGGTGCTTTTCTGCGAGAAAGTCCATCATCTGCTGTTTTGTATCCGAAGCCCCTCCCATCTCAATATCCAGTGCTTCGGCAATTTTCAGTGGCACGTCATCGGGGTTTTCAACGTCTTCGAGTGGCACAAAATACGCCCCATCCCGGAAGCGATCCAGCGAGGCACCAGCAACCGCCATTGCAAGGCGCGTTTTGCCCACACCACCCGGCCCTACCAGCGTAATCAGCCGTTGTGCAGGATCAGCAATCAGCTCCAGCAGATCGTCAATTTCCTTTTCGCGGCCTACAAACGGCGTCACTTCTGCGGGGAAGTTGTGCAACTGTGGTGTGCGGATGGCTGCATCGGATATAGTAGAGGTGACAATGGGAGCAGCAGGGGTGTTCGTTGTGCGGAAGCGTGCCTGCGAGGTAGCGATGCCCCCCGGCAGTCTATCCCCACCCTGAATGATGGCTTCCAGTTCCGCACCCACCATCCGCGCACTGCGCACACGGGAGTTCACGTCTTTTTCCAGCATCCGGTAAATCAGGTCAACCAGCGCAACGGGTACATCCGGGCGCAGTTCCTCAAGATCGGGGATAGGCTGCGTGGTGATAGCAGAGATCAGCGGGGCAATGCGTTCTTCCTGGTAGGGACGGTGCCCGGCCAGCATCTCGAACAGCATCACACCAAATGCCCAGATGTCGTGGCGCTCATCAATATCAGCCCCGGTGAGGGATTCCGGGCTGAGGTAGGCCAGGGTACCCACCAGCGAGCCTTCTGCGGTCATATTAGACGCGCCCACCCGCGCTACGCCAAAGTCCGTCAGGCGTGGGGTGCCGTCGTTGGCGATGAGCACATTACCGGGCTTAATATCGCGGTGCAGGATGTTCAGCCGGTGGGCACGTGTTAGCGCATCGGCCAGATCCAGCCCGATATAGAGCGCCCGTTGTACCACCAGCTTTGGCATTTTATCCAGCAGGTCGCGCAGGCTGCCACCGGGAACAAACTCCATAATCAGATAGTGGTCATCTTCGCACTGCCCGGCGTACAGCACCTTCACAATATTGGGGTGGTTCAGGTCGCCAAGGGCTTCTCCCTCCCGGCGGAAGCGCTCCACCATTGAAGGGTTGCTGGAAACAATATTGGGGTCTAAATATTTAATTGCAACAGGGATGCCGGTAGTCGTGTCTACCCCTCTGTAGACCGTGCCCATTCCGCCACGACCGATCACATTGCCCTGTTCGTATTCGTACTGGTCAAAAACCCGTCTCATAGTAAGTCTTTCCTGATTGCTATAACGGCTATGACGTTAGACGTGCCACCGTTTGAACGCATTACATAAGTTTGCATATACTATACGTTAGAATGACATGGATAGTCGTGGGCGTCTGTAAGCTAGCTACAAAAACCTGCCTCTAACTTTGCTGCACTGTGTGCCAGCTTACAGATGTGGGCCGGTTCAATCGTTAGTATGTAGGTCAGGTGCTCCGGGAACCACTTCCATGCCCATCCCCTGGTTGATCTCACAAACCACAAACCATCTCAACCGGGGCACCTTTCTTTTCTCGCTACAACAGCCTATCGTTCAGCCTCGGTCGTCAGGGCCGGTTCAATCGCTTCTTCCACCGTTTGCTCGTCCACGGGCAGGCTCTGTGACGCGAAGTCCAGCACAGCCTCCGTCCCGGTAATCACCAGCAGCAAAGACCAGAACACAATCGTACTCATGGTGATGACAATAAGCGTGACAAAATAAAAGCGCGTAAACGCCAGCATAGACGCTACAGCGTTTCGGCGTACCTTCTGGCGCGGGTTGGTTTTGTCTGCCGGTCGGGTGAGGTGTAGCAGCACCGGCGGCACCGCCAGCGATACCAGCAGGACAAATGGAAGGCACAGCACGGTCAGCCCGAACGCTGCTGTCAGATTTGCGAACATCTTACACCCCCTTACTTGAACATGGATATACAGCAACCATGCCTGAACTATAACGCGGGGCCGTGGGGATGCAAACTGCACTTTTATAAGTAAGTAGTCTTAAAATCAGGATAATACGTGTATTTTTTATCCCAAGTATTGCTTTTTCCCTTTCAGGTTGAAATATCCCAACAATGACGATTTATCCCAATGTATAACACGTAATAGGCTCACTATAAGAAGTTGCCTGTTCAAAACCCTGTTCAAAACTCCCATTTACCTGTTCAAAACCTGTTCAAAACTTTCGACAGGCTGTTCAAAACTTTATAGCCTCATAGTAATACTTGGTATATTTTGCGATAAAAAACATTACAAACATTAACGTTTGAACAGCCTGTTCAAAACTCAGCGCAAAATGTTCAAAAGTTATGAACAGGCAAGTTATCCCACATTATCCAGCCTTAACATTTTTTTGGGAAATTTTAGGGTTATCTACGGGTCAACTTTGGATATATATCCAGTGTTAGCACATTACGAACTTAGTTTTGAACAGTTTGAACACCCCCTACTACTACGACTAGAAATATACTTTTCAACATCCTGTCGATAACTTTTGAACAACCCACCACACACGACCTTCTACCGGAAGAGAAATGTGTTTGCCTGCAAGGGATGTTACACTAGGAAAACTGAATAAAACCTGAAGCAATCAATGGACGGTAACTTTCCCATGCAAGAAGACATCTCCCATAGCCACACTGACCTGGAAAGACGAGTCGCCATACTCACGCGCCTGATGGATGTGAGCGCACAGATTAACTCCACGGTGCAACTGGATACCCTGCTGGCAACCCTGATGGACACCGCTGCTGACATTACAAACTGCGAAGCGGCCTCTGTATTACTGTGGAACCAGAACACCCGTGAATCATTCTTCGCTGCCACCACATCCGATAGTCCGGTGGAACTGATCGGCAAACCTGTTCCGCTGGAGGGGAGTATTGCCGGGACGATCATGCGAGAGCGGCGCATTGTGCAGGTCGATGATGTTTCTGATGATCCACGTCACTATGAGGAGATCGGTGAGGAAGCCAGTTTTGTAACCCGGTCATTGCTGGGGGTACCGATGACATCAAGAAACAGGCTCATCGGTGTGCTGGAAGTGATTAACCGCCGCGAACTCCCGTGGACGGAAGATGACCACACCTACCTGACTGCACTGGCAGGACAGGCGGCTATCGCCATTGAAAGCGCACAACTGGTCAGTCAGTTACGCCGCGCTAACGAAGAACTGAGCCAGGTTGACAAGCTCAAAAACGACTTTATCGCACTTGCCTCACATGAACTGCGTACCCCGCTGGGTGTGATTATGGGCTATGCTAGCTTTTTGCAGGAGGAAACTGCCTCTAACCCATCGGCCAGCGCTCATATCGAAAAGGTGATGAATAGTGCGCTCAAGCTGCGCAAAATCATCGAAGATCTGACAAACCTGCGCTACCTCCAGCAGAACGCCGCCGACCTGCAACTGATGCCCATTGCTGTAGGAGACCTGCTGAAGGATGTACGTTTCGACATCATCACCCTGCTGGACGCAAAAGGCCAGCGCCTCCAGGTTGTGCCGCCACCGCCGAGTGTTGAAGTTAATGTAGATCGTGCCCGAATTGCGATGGCGCTGACCAATATCATGGTCAATGCCGTGGAATTCACCCCCAATAATGACCGCATCATCATCGAGACAGAAATGCGCCCGGATGAAGTGTGGATTCGCATCACCGACCACGGCATCGGTATGGAAAAAGACCAGCTAGACCGCATCTTCGAGAAATTCTACCAGGTAGAAAACCACATGACGCGGCATCACGAGGGCCTCGGTATTGGCCTCAGCATCTCAAAAGCCCTGATCGAAGCCCACGGGGGCCGTATCTTCGCAGAAAGCGAAGGCCACGGTAAAGGGGCCACGTTCACAGTATGCCTGCCGTTGACGCAGGGGTAAATCAAATAAGCTGGCAACCTGTGATTATACTGCGCGGCATAGTGGTTATCTGGGCGTCGGGCGCGGCGGGCGGGGG
>JBCCQC010000191.1:0-7542 GCA_039024535.1 Chloroflexota bacterium | reverse complement strand
CTCGCCAATGTAGTGGGGGTGGGGGTCGCGTGGGTGATGTGGCGGCTGCTCGTGCTTTCTGCCAGGCAGTGGCAACGGCTGCACGTGTAACGATGGAACCCCGCCCGCACAGACCGTGACTGTACGGACAGTGACCATCAACCGTGAGGGATGCGCCCATGTTCAAACTACTCTCCGACGCACGTCTACACTGGCTGGCTGCCACTGGCTACAGCCTGCTTATCATCGCCTACCTGCTACAGCAGCCCGGTTCACCCACAGTAGAAATCGTCGCGCCCGTCGCCGCACCGGACTGGCAGCGTGAGGTGGCGTTTACTATCGGGCATATTGTCGGGTTCGGGGTGCTGTTTGTGCTGTGGTACATAGCGCTACGGCATGTTATGGCTGTGCGGGCGGCTGTAACAGCCTTTACTATAGCGATGACAATTGGCCTGCTGGCAGAAGGGCTGCAAAACCTGCTGCCACAGCGCAACGCATCGCTATATGATGTGGCAATGAACACACTGGGTATGGTGGGCGCATGGTTCGCCATACGCCACTGGCAACTGTGATCTACTCTGTTGAGGCGCGGCTTTCCAGTTCACGGACGAGCACCATCGCATCCCGGATGGTGTCTACATAGTAGAAGCGCTCTCCAAAAACCCGGAACGCGTGCAAAAATGCCATATCCATCGTGCGCTGGCCCAGGCTGCCCCCCACCCGGATGAACACTTCACGCGGGTCAGAGTATTCAGTGAGCAGGCGGCGCGTTTGCGTCATCATACCCGCTGGTGCTCTGGAGTCATCCGGGGCGGCGATGATAGTGTAGTAGCGGCGTCGGCGTTTACCCTCGGTAATCAGCCGCAGGTTGGTTGCAGCGGCCTGCTGGAAATCGTCAATCGTCCACTCCCTGTCCAGTTGCCAGCGCAAAATGCCCTGTACGCCCTGCTCACGGTACACGGTAATACCCATTGTGCTTCTTCCTCTGCTCAGTAAACAAACAATTTTTCTCCCACCGCAAAATATACCACAATTCCCACAACTTTAATCAACAGTGTAACAGAAATGTATACAATAAGTTGCAATTTCGTTTACCAGCAAGGAGCCAACCCCCATGAAACTCGACCATATAATCATTTCCGTCCAGAACCTGCCCGCCGCCATCACCGCCTACCGGCAGCAGGGCTTTGTCGTCACCGAAGGCGGCAGGCACAGCAGCGGCACCACAGAAAACGCGCTCATTGCCTTTGCCGATGGCGCGTACATCGAACTGATCGCCCCCACCGGCGAAGAACGCTCCGGCGACGGATACAATTACACAGTGCTCGTCAGCGAAGCAGACGGTTACACAGGCTTTGCACTGCTCACCTATGACCTTGAGGCCGATGCTGCTGATATGGTTGCCCGTGACCTGCCGCTGAATTCGGTCGCAGAGGGCAGCCGTCAGAAGCCATCCGGCGAGACACTGCGCTGGAAGGCGGCCATGATGCCCGATACGATGTCCCCGTTTTTCATTGAGGATGTCACGCTGCGCAACCTGCGCGTGAGCGACCACCCGGAACACCTCGCCCACCCCAACGGGGCCACCGCCATCACGGATGTCACAGTGATTACCAGCCCGAATACCGTGAAAGAGATCGTCTCTGGCTACCGGGTGATGTCTGGTACAGACCCGAAGTTAAGCGACGGCCTTGCAATTTTCCCACTGGACGGCTTCACGATTACAGTACGGACGGCAACACTTGATGTGCATCGGCAGCATGTAGGACAGCGGGGGCGTGCCCCATTCCAGATCACGCTGCGCACCACCCGCCCGGACGTAGCGGCCATGCGGATACACGGCGCACGGATGGCGTTCACCATGACATAAATCACCAATTTTTTAGCCACACATAATCGTGAGATTAGCTCTGCACAAAAATCCACAATGTAGCGCTTGACAAATTTTTAGATTTGCCTAAAAATAACTTTTAACGACATCAATTTACCGCCGGGGGCATCCCGGCAAAAGGAGCAAATCTAACATGAAACACATTCTAGCTGTGCTGGTGCTGCTGCTGGCCTTTGCGGGGGTCACATCCGCGCAGGAAGACGGCCTGAACATTGTAACAACGACGACGCAATCGACAGACATTGCCACCATCCTCACTGAAGGCGTGGACGGTGTAACCGTTATCGGGCTGATGGGCGCTGGCGTAGACCCGCACCTCTACCAGCCAACCGAAGCCGACATCACGGCCATGAACGAGGCCGACATGGTGGTTTATAGCGGCCTCAACCTCGAAGGGCAGTTCGACGCCGTATTTGCTGCCCTGGGTGAGCAAGGCGTGGCGACAGTGCCAATGGGCCAGTTTGTGAAGGACGAGGGCTTCATCATCGGCGGCTTTGATCTCTCTGATGAGTTGATGGATGTAGACGACCCGCACTTCTGGTTCGACCCACGCAACTGGGAAATTTCCGTAATGGAACTGGCAACCGAGCTGAGCGAACTTGACCCGGACAACGCTGACCTCTACACAGCCAATGCCGAAGCCTACGCCGAACAACTCACGCTAATCTTTGAGTGGGCCGATGCCGGTATGGGCCAGCTACCGGATAACCAGCGCTTCATCGTCACTTCACACGATGCGTTCCAGTACTTCGGGGCGGCATTTGGCTGGCAACAGGAAGCCATTCAGGGCATCAGCACAGAAGATGAAGCCGGTGTCGGTGATATTCAGGAAACCGTGGATTTCGTAATCGAAAACGAGATTCCGGTCATCTTCGTGGAAAGCAGCCTGCCCCCGAACACCGTTGAAGCGGTAGTCGCAGCAGTAGAAGATGCGGGTGGCGACCTGCGCGTGGGCGTGCGCGAACTGTACTCCGACGCAATGGGCGACCCCGAAACATTCGGCGGCACCTACATTGGCATGATTGCCGAAAACGTCTACACTATCCTGCAATCCTATGAGTGCGCGGGCGTAGATGTCACCATTCCAGAGTGGCCGGAGGGTCTGGAACCCGCCCCACCGGAAGACATCCTGAACGTAGACTGCGCCGCATAACTGTACAATTCTGTGTGACAATGCAACCCGCGTAGCCCATATGTAAACCCCACCCCTCCTGTCCCCTCCCCGCCACGGGGAGGGGAAGCGTAACTCGAAATCATTTGCGCTAAAGCCCTTCCCCTGTGGCGGGGGAAGGGTTGGGATGGGGGTTGATGCAGAAGCAGCAGAAAAACATTGTCTACCGGGTTTACACAACAACAGGGAAACAACAATATGACAGACAACAACAAACCCATTGCTCTGCACGTTGATGACCTGACGGTAGCCTACAACAGCAAGCCCGCCATCTGGGATGTAGACCTGGATGTACCCGAAGGCGTGCTGATGGCAATTGTCGGGCCGAACGGTGCCGGCAAAAGCACACTCATCAAAGCGGTACTCAATCTCATTCCTCGCGCGGCGGGGAATGCGCTTTTTTACGGCAAACCCTATGAGCAGTCACGTTCCATCGTGGGCTATGTGCCCCAGCGTGGCAGCGTAGACTGGGACTTTCCCACGTCCGTGATTGACGTGGTAACAATGGGGCTATATGGCAAACTTGGCTGGTTCCGCAGGCCGGGCCGCAAAGAGCGCGACCTTGCCTACCACGCGCTGGATCAGGTCGGCATGGCAGACTACGCTGACCGGCAGATCAGCCAGCTCTCTGGCGGGCAACAGCAGCGCACGTTTTTAGCACGCGCACTGGTACAGGACGCGCAGATTTACTTTATGGACGAGCCATTTGCCGCCGTAGATGCCGTGACCGAACGCGCCATCGTCGCTATCCTGCGGGAACTGCGCGAGCACGATAAAACCGTACTCGTCGTGCATCATGACCTGCAAACCGTGCCGGACTACTTCGACTGGGTGACGCTGCTCAACGTAGAGGTGATTGCCAGCGGCCCCACCGCACAGACGTTCACGCCAGAAAACCTGCGCAAAACCTATGGCGGGCGCGTATCGTTCCTCAACGACAGCGAGCAAATACTCGCGGCAGGGGACTGACCATGAACACACGGTTATCACCGGAAGACCGCCGGGTGTGGGTCGTCATCGGGGTGATTGCACTGCTGGGCGTGCTATTTGTCCCGTTCAGCCAGATCGTCCTCGGCGTAAACTATACCTACACCGTGCGCACAGTAGCGCTGGGCGGCTCCATTCTGGGCATCGTCAGTGGCGTACTGGGTAGTTTTGCGGTGCTCCGTCAGGAAAGCCTGATGGGTGACGCACTCTCCCATGCTGCGCTGCCGGGAGTGGCCGTTGCCTTTCTCATCACCGGGCGCGAACTGAGTGCGCTGCTCATTGGCGCGGGCATTGCAAGCTGGATCGGGGTGCAATTTATCCGCAGCGTGCTCAATACCACGCGCATCAAGCAGGACACGGCCATGGGCATTGTACTGGCGGCATGGTTCGCGGCGGGTATCGCCCTGCTGACCTACATCCAGGCACGCCCGGACGCATCACAGGCCGGTCTGGACGAGTTTATCTTCGGGCAGGCGGCGGCGATGGTAGAAAGTGACGTGCGCCTGATTACGATAGTGGGGGCAGCGGCGTTCGTGGTACTGGCGGCGTTCTGGAAGGAGTTCAAGCTGGTGACGTTCGACCCGGCCTTTGCAGGCGCGAACGGCTTCCGCGTGGGCTTTTTCAATGCGCTGCTTTCCACGCTGATTGTGATTGCGATTGTGCTCGGCTTGCAGCTTGCCGGGGTGATTCTCATGGTGGGGATGCTCATCGCACCGGGGATTGCCGCCCGTCAATGGACGCAGAAGCTCAACCAGATGGTGATTCTCTCGGCAGTGTTCGGGGCATTTGCTGGCGGCACCGGGGCCATTATCAGCGCGGTAGATGCCAACATCCCCACCGGCCCGATGATTATCGTAGTGGCTTTCGGGATCGTGCTGGTATCGCTGGCGTTTGCACCAAATCGCGGCCTCGTGTGGACGTTACTGCGCCAGCGGGGGGATAGCCGCCGCTTCGCCGCACAGACCACACTCCGTGACCTGTATCGCTATGCACAGGCGCACGGCAGTGTATTCTACCGCGTCCCGGATAGTTTCATCACCGGGGCGGGGAGTGGCAATGTGGCGCAGGGCCTGCGTGATCTGGAACAGCGTGAATTTATCCGGCGCGACGGCGATAGCTGGATGCTCACACAGGCCGGGGCCGATGCCGCCGCACAGGACGTCCACAATCAACAGCTATGGGAAACCTACCGCACCTACGGCGACGAACTGGATTTGCCACTCGTCATGGAAGACCGCCAGAAAGACATCCATGAGGTACTGCCACAACCCGCTGTAGAGCAACTGAAACGCAAACTGGAAGGAGTTCACGCCTGATGTACGCGATAGAAAGTGCTGTGGTTGAATTTTTGCTGCTGTTCATCGCCCGCGAAGACCTCAACGCCTTCCTGCGTGACCCGCAGCACACCGCCACTATCATCGGCACGCTGATTGCCGTGAGTGGGGCGCTGCTGGGTACGTTTTTGCTGCTGCGCGGCATGGCCCTCACCTCGGATGCGATCAGCCACACAGTTTTGCTCGGTATTGTAGTTGCGTTCATGGTGATGTCGTCGTGGTTCGGCATGGAACCGGATACATCTTCGCCGTGGCTGATTATTGGCGCGGCGGCAGCAGGGGTAGCAACGGTGGTACTGACGGAGTTAATCTACCGTTCCGGGCTGGTGCCGCAGGACGCTGCGCTTGGGCTGGCGTTCCCATTATTGTTCGCTATCGCTGTTATTCTCGTCTCGCGCTTCGTGGATGATGTGCATCTCGATGAACATGCGGTGATGGTCGGTGAAATTGGCGTGGCATGGGCCAATACCAGCAGCCACTGCGTCGAGAACTGTGTGACGGTGACGATCACGCCGGAAGATGAGCAGGCCAACATCACACGCCAGTGCATCAACTGCCGCGAACTCGGCATCAGCCCCCGTGATGAGGGCGCAGAGTTCCGCGAAATCTGCTCGAACTGTGGCACATACTCGCCGGGGCAGGCGTGGCAGGCCGGTTTACTGGACGAAGAACCGCAGCTTGTGTTCTTCCCGCAGTCCATCACGGTGACGGCGGTGATGGCGCTGGCAACAGTGCTGTTTGTGACGCTGTTTTACAAGGAACTGAAGCTGGCATCGTTCGATGAGGCGCTGGCAAAAGCACTTGGATTGCGTCCGGGCGTGCTGCACTATGCGCTGATGGTGCTGGTAAGCCTGGTGGCCGTGGGCGCGTTCGATGCGGTCGGGTCAATTCTGGTGATTGCATTTTTCATCATCCCACCTGCCGCCGCCTACCTGCTCACAGATCGGCTGGCGCTAATGCTGGTGCTGAGTGCGCTGATTGGCAGTGCCGGGGCGTTCTTCGGCTATGATCTGGCGCGGGGGAATTTCCTCGGCATTTTGCAGATCAGTGACATACTCGCGCTCATCAACCGGGTGACAGGCGCGGATTTGATGGAAGACTGGAACTCGTCTATCAGCGCGTCTATGGTGCTGATGATGTTCGTGTTCTTTTTGCTGGCGTGGGTCGCATCCCCGAAGTACGGGCTGGTGTCTACCGTGATTCGCCGTGCCAGCCAGCGCCGCCAGTTCAATGACCAGGTGGTGATGGGGCACATCTATAACCACAGCCACACAGCCACCGCCGCCGATGAACTGACGATGGACGGCCTGCACGAGCACTTCCGCTGGTCTGCGGCGAAGATGGGGAGAGTGCTCACGCGGCTGCGGGCGCTGCAACTCGTCCACGTCCATGACAATATGGTTCACCTGACGGAACAGGGCGAACGCCACCTGCGCGAGTTCCGCGAACGGAATCTGACGGCGTAATTTTGACCCCATCCCCCGGCCCCCCTTCCCCGCCAGCAAGGAAGGGGAGCCAATAAGCGGGAAAGTCCCCTCCCTGCAAGCGGGGAGGGGATACAGGGGTGGGGTGAATTTCAGTTAATCCCCCTTGCGCGGAAACCGCTTTAACGCCAATATCACCGCATGTGATTAAGCGTTTAACCAGTGCAAGGACACCGACATTGAGAACCGAAATTAATTTTAACGACGGGTGGCTGTTTGCGCCGGAAAAGCTCCCGCTGGATGCCCCGGACAGCGCACTTGACCCCGTGACGCTGCCGCACACGAATAAAATTTTCCCGCACCACAACTTTGACAACATGGAATACCAGTTCACCAGCACGTACCGCAAGCGCTTTACATTGCCGGAGCCGCGCAATGGCCGCCGCGTGTTCCTGGACTTTGACGGGGCGATGCTGGTGACGACGGTGTATGTGAATGGCAAACAGGTGGGCGTGAATGCTGGTGGCTATACTCCGTTCTCGTTTGATGTGACGGATGTGATTGTGGAGAACGGCGACAATGTGGTAACGGTTCACCTGGACAGCACCGAGCGCCCGGACGTGCCGCCCTTCGGCTATGTGGTGGACTACCTGACGTTCGGTGGTATCTACCGGGATGTGACGCTGCGCATGGTAGAGCCTGTTCATATCAAAGATTTTTTCGTAAAGCCTGTGAACGTGCAATCTGACGATGCTT
>JBCCQC010000190.1:0-7570 GCA_039024535.1 Chloroflexota bacterium | reverse complement strand
TGGAAAAATCATTCTCGACGTTGACTTCTGGTTTGATCTAATGAGAGTCGCGGGGTTCGCTATTCTCCCGGTAGTGAGTGGCATTCTGTACTTTACCTATGCAGAGATCACCACACGGATTATGTGGAATATGATCGTTCAGCGGTATGATGCGCTGCCCATCGAAGCACAGAATATTCTCAGCGGTGATCTGTGATGTTGCGGTGTTCACTGCTGTGGCGGTTATGGCGGGCCATGTATCGCCGTTACGAAAACGTATCTATCTATCGAATTCTGCATCCTCAATGTGTTGGCACGAGGCCGCGATTTACCAGACCGGGATACAACGCTGCGTTTGTTATCTATCAGAGTCTTCAGGAGCAGGGGCGGAGAAGTACCACTTCACTTCTACCCGTTACGTATCTCAGTCAGCTTGAATATGCGTGGATCAGTAGTGTTGGAGCCGTTTTCTACAGACGTAACTCATATGCCTACGCACTGTTTATTCTATCTTGTGCCGCTTTCTATATATTTACGTTGGCGAGAACCCCCATCTCACTGATGTTAGTCCTGCTAACGCCAATGATTCTAGCTTTTGACACCATAACGGCCTTGCTATCAGCTTTACTGGTCTTCTCATATCAACCACCACCGGAGTCGGGCTCCGTTTTCGCTACGGCGCTTCACCTGACGATCATGACCATAGCATCAATCCTGTGCATTTTCTTCATTTCAGTGCTTCTATCGGTGATAGACACAGAACGGATGGGACAACCACAAAACATCAGAGATTTTTTTAATCCCTATCTGGTCGCATACGCCGCTTTCGTGTGTGCCATACTCGAACTCACAGTACGCTTCTTGTGGCGTGCAGTCGTGCAGCGATATGATGCACTGCCCATCGAAGCCCAGAATATCCTCAGCGGTGATCTGTAGCCATGAACCGTTCGCTGGCATGGCGGCTGTGGCACATCATGCGCAACCCACCCGCAAACAGCCACCTCTATAACCGCACCTACCACGAGCCAGAAACCGTCCGGGCACAGTCGGCAACGGTGGTGTTTGGCGTCATCGTGGGGATGTTTTTGCTTTCTGGCGGGCTGGCCGTGGTGATCATGTTTGTGCCGTTGCTCAGCCCGGTGATGGGGGCGGTGTGGGCCTACAGCGTCAGTGGTGCTGTGCGCAGCCGCGTGCTGCCGCACGTCAGCCTGCTGGCCGCCGCCCCGGATGGCGCGTTGGGTGCATTTTTGCACACTGCACTGGGCCTGATGCACCGCCAACAACGGTTTAATGACCTTGTGGGGCCAGAGCTTGCGATGGTGCGCACCGTCGGTTCGATTGTGATTAACCTGCCGCTGATGTGGTGGCTGGTACTGGAGCCGGTGGACGATATGCGCCTGATTACGCTGGTCGGGATTTTTGCGGTCAGTACAGTGCTTACCCGCGCTGTATTCTGGCTGGTGCATGTATGCTGCACACAGGTCGGGGTGCTGCTGGCCCTTACTGCCGCGACGTTCCGCTGGGCCGCGCCTGTTGCTCGTGCTGCCGCCACGCTTGCATATGTCGTCCTTGCGTGTGCCACACTTGCCACACTCGCCGTTACCATCCGGCGGCTATACCCGTGGCTGCCCCCGCTAACGGCAGTCATCTGGGGGCAGGTAGTGCTGCTGCTGCTGCTGGCGATCATCACTGAATTGACCGTGCGTGCCCTGTGGAAGGCACTGATTTACCGTCTACATGCCCACACAGACGCGGCAATTCTATTGCGTTCAACCAGCTTTAACGGAATCCAACGTTTGTCTTAAGGTTTGGTGCGCCTATAATGCTCTGATGAAACCTGTAAGCATAATTCGCGTACAGGGTCATAAACCGGACAATCACACGCAGGAGCACGCATGACTGAAGCAGTCATCCGCACAGAAAATCTGATTAAACGTTATAAGCTGGGCCGCAACCACACCGTAGAGGCCCTGCGCGGCGTGGATATGCGCATCGAACAGGGCGAGATCGCCAGCATTGTGGGGCCGTCTGGCAGTGGTAAGAGTACGCTGCTGGGTATCATCGGCGGCCTGGATACCCCCAGCGAGGGCAGCGTCAAAATCGACGGCATTGAAATCAGCAACATGAACGAAAATCAACTTACCGACCTGCGCAATGAGAAAATCGGGTTCATCTTCCAGTTCTTTAACCTGATCCCCGCGCTCACAGCGACAGATAACGTGGCATTGCCGATTCAGTTTGCCCGCAAGCCGGGGTTCAACCCGGAAAAACGCGCAAAAGAACTGCTGGCCGAACTGGGCCTGGGCGACCGCCTGAACCATCGCCCCACGGAACTTTCCGGCGGGCAGCAGCAGCGTGTTGCCATTGCCCGTGCGCTGGCAAACAATCCGCCGCTCATCCTGGCAGACGAACCCACCGGCAACCTCGATAGCGACAGCGGCGCAATGGTGCTGGAAACGCTGCAAAATGTGCGTAACGAATTTGATACAACGATCGTCATCGTTACCCACGACAACGACCTGGCGGCGATGATGGATCGTACCATTCACCTGGTAGACGGGCAGATTGCCCATGAGGAGAAGGCAAAAGTTCATGCGTAGCTTTGCGACAATTACAGTCGGTGCTAAAATGATGCGCACATGAGAGAACAATCGGGAAAGGGTGCCCACCGATGCAGGCAGATTTTTTACTGGACTATGACGTAATTACGGTCGCACAGGATCATAAGCTATACCTGATGGCCCGCCTGACCGCTGGCCCTGCCCCGGATACCACTGGCCGCCGCCCGTTGAACCTGAGCCTCGTCATTGATCGCAGCGGGTCAATGGCTGGCAGTAAGATCGACTATACACGGCAGGCCGCCAGCCTGCTGGTGCAAAACCTGAGCAACGAAGACACGTTCTCCATCGTGCTGTATAACGAAAATGTGGAAACTTTTTTGCCACCGCAGCGTGTGGAACACAAAGACCTGCTGCGCCAGCGCATTGACCAGATTAAGGCCGGTGGTACCACGAACCTCTCTGGCGGCTGGCTGGAAGGCATTAACCATGTGGCAACCAACCGCGCAGATGAACAGGTGAACCGCGTTATCCTGATGAGCGATGGCCTGGCAAACCGGGGCATCACCGAAAATAACAAACTCGTCGACATTGCGCGGCAAAAGCGCGAAGCCGGAGTGAGCACCACCACAATGGGCCTCGGCGAAGACTTCCACGAAGATCTGCTGATCGCAATGGCCGATGCAGGCGGCGGCGCGTTCTACTTTATCGAAAGCCCGGAAGTCACCCCCGGCATCTTTGAGGAAGAACTGCGCGGGTTGCTCAGTCTGGTGGGCCAGAACCTCGTTATCACCGTGCGCCCCACCAGCCATGCCGCCAGCCTCAAGCAGATGAACGCCTACCCGGAAGAACGCCACGGCGCAGACACAGCCTACCGCGTGGGCGATGTATATGGCGATGAATCCAAGACGTTAATGCTGGAAATTGACGTGCCAGCGCTCCCTGAGATTGGCGCGGTAGATATTGCCACCCTGCGTTTTGAGTATGATGAACTGAGCAACGGCAAAACCGAGCGCAAATCAATGGAAAAGACGGTTCGCGTCAATGTGGCGGCGGCTGATCTGGAAGACCCGGTTGAAAACATCGAAGTCAAGCGGAACGCTATGCTGCTGAAGGCCGCCGAAGCCCGCCGCGAAGCCATTGAACTGGCCGATGAGGGTCGGTTCGGGGAGGCGGCAAAGCGGCTGCGCAAGGCTGCTGAAGAACTGCGTGAATCCGGGCTGCGTGACGATGAGGCCCTGACAGAAGAACGTGGCGCGTTGATTGCCCAGGCCGCCGAACTGGACAAAGGTGCCGAAAATTACCAGAAGTACAGCCGCAAGAGCATGTCCACGCAGGTGTATTTTACCGGGCATGGCTCGCATGAAAATACGCAGGCATTCCGGCTGCGCGAACAGAAGCGCGGCGAAGGCGACGCAGGCAAAACCGGCATCTCAGACTTTGTGCCCCCGCTGGATGGTACGTCTGTGAGACCACGTAAAACGCACATGTTCGAAGGGCCGCTGGTACCGCCAGAGTCGCAGATGATGGAGCCGATTTCTACGCTGCCGCCCACCCACCTGCGCTGGGGAGAGCAGACATTCAAGCTGGATGGCGACCTGATTCGCATCGGGCGTGCGCCGCAAAACGAAATCGTCATCAACACCACTGGCATTTCCCGCTTCCATTGTCAGATCCGCAAAGACGGCACCCGCCTGTTGCTGGAAGACCTGGGCAGTACCAACGGCACGCACATCGGCGGGCAGAACATCGCCAGACCATACGTCCTGCGCGAGGGCGACGTGGCCTATCTGTGTGACCAGCGTATTTCTTTCGAGCGACAACCAGAATCGTAGTTGCGATTCTGCACAGAATCTGTCACAGTCAGAGAGCGGCCCGCTACGTCGCTCTTTTTTTGTCCTGTCACGGGGCGCGATGTATCTGCGCCGCGCCCTACCTGAAAATAAAGAATACGGACAGAAAAACCCCTGATGACCCAAAGAGAAACCTATCCCGTCGAAGTAGCCGGTATCACCCGCCACCTTGAGAAGTTCGAAGTGGCCCCCGGCGTGACTATTGCCATCCTGAATATTCTGGGCGATGTGGAACTGGTGCAGGCCGCCAGTAAAGAACTTGCCGAAAAGCTGGGCAGCTACCAGCCAGAGGTATTGATTACCGCCGAGGCCAAGAGCATCCCGCTAATTTACCAGCTTGCCGTAGACCTGAGCCTGCCCTACGTGGTGCTGCGCAAAAGTTACAAGTCCTACATGGGCGAAACCATCGAGGCTGAAACGGTGAGCATCACCACGGGCAAGCCGCAGATGCTCTACATGGACGAGAAAGACCGCGCAATCGTCGGTGGCAAGCGCGTGGTACTGGTAGACGATGTGATTTCCACGGGCAGCACGCTGGAAGGTATGCGCAAAATCGTGGAGCAGACAAAAGCGGAGATTGTGGCGCAGGCGGCCATCTTCACTGAAGGCAACGACGAGGAAGCATGGGAGCATATTGTGTCGCTGGGCAACCTGCCCGTGTGGATTTCTGAGTAGAATTGTTTCTGCAACTGTCAGCTCAGATTACTGATGGTTGCCCGGTTGTAAGGGAAGGGCAAATGCCCTTTCCTGCCGCGAACCCCTATCCGCTCTATTCCATGTTGAAGTGCTTCATATATGTGTAGTAGCACGCAAAAGTCCGGTAGGGGGCGAACTGTGCCACAGCTTTTTTCGCCTGCCCCTTCGTGAGCTTATCTTCTTTGCCGTAGTACGGCGTCAGTGTGCTGCGCGTGGCTTTCTCGTCGATAAATACGTCCGGGTGGGGCAGGCCACGCATCGCCACGTTCTGCGCCGTCCACGGGCCAACGCCGTGCAGGTCTTTCAGCCGGTTCACCACATCCTCGCCGTCAAGGTCACGCATAGCGTCAAAATCGTACTTTTCTGGATCATCCAGAATCTGCTGCGGAATCGTCGTCAGGTAGTCGGCCTTCTGGCGGCTGAAGCTGGCAGCTTTCAGGTCGTCCGGCACCGCGTTGAGTAACTGCTCCGGCGTGGGCACCATGTAATACTTCTCGCCGTTGAACGTGACCTCCGTGCCGTAGTTGCGACACAGGTAATCATCCAGCTTTTGCGCGAGGCCGGGGTAAATCTGCGCGTGGATCACACTTTTAATCAGGGCCTCCCATGCACTCGGGTAGTTCGCCGGACGTGCGGGGAAAAACCGTGTTACCAGTTCCTCGCCGTATTTGTCGGCCAGCAGCGTTTCTTTCACCTGCGCCATGTCCACATCCATGAAGAAGCGGCGGTTCGCCCACGCTACGGCAGCCTGCATGTCGGCGTCGGTGGGCCGGGGGTCGGCATCCGGGGATGTGAGCATAACCGTAACATCATCACCGCTGCCTTCCAGCTTGATCCAGAAAATGCGGTCATTCAGGCGTATCGGGCGCTCAGAGGTCGTGTGATCGTCTGCGATGATGTCGAGGTGGTTGGTAGCCCCGCTGTTCTGGATGAACTCAACGGATTGCGTAAAGTTAAAATGCGCGGTGGGGTGTAAGGTGGTGGTCAGGGTGTGGTCGCTGGCTTTCGTCACGGCATCGGTGGGTACGGGCATGGGGGTTCCCTGTAGCTATTGAACAGATATACCCCCAGTATAACATATGTTCGCATTCATACAGGTAAGCATCACCATTTTCTAAGCCAACACATCAATAGGCACTACGGCGGTTCCTGATGCTCTGCACAATCAAACTGCCTTTATAAGTGTATTTTTCAACCAATACCGGCGTCTCATCCAGTTCAAAAAAGATGCGCCAGTTACCATAGCGAAACTTACGCAGCGGTTTCAAACGTCCCTGTGCTGCCGTCACCGACGGATGAGCATAGGGATTCTCTGATTCAACCAGCGGTTTCAACTTAGCAAAAACCCCCAACCGATCCGCCAGGGGCATACTGCCAAGGGCATCGAGTGCCTGTTTTGTGGGCACAATCTTCCAGCGTTGCGAGGGGTTTATCACGCTTCCTCACTGACGTTATCCAGTTGCGAATTTAAATCGACATCCTGCACCACTTCACTGGCATAATAAGCGTTCCAGTTCACGCTGCCGTCAGGATGGGTAAACCCCTGCGCTTTGATCTCGTCATATGTCAGATCTTCCAGGCGCTCATCAATCTCGTCACTCGTTAGCGGGGCATTTTGCGCCCGAATCCGATCAAAGTCAAAGCTACCATCAGCATGAGTGTACCCGTATTCAATCAGGCATTCACGGCCTTCTTCGTCCATTCGGGCAAGAATCTGCGCGTCGGTCATCTTATAGGTTTCAATCATCGTCACATCCCTCGCGGTTCGGTTATGCGGATTGTACCATGCGCTCCTGTGTGATGGATTTACTTCGCTGTTTCCAGTTGTCTATCAACCAACATAAAGAAAAATAGTGAACAGGCTTTCAGATGCAGGCGTTGTGAGATACGCATAGGTTCTACCCTGATCGTCAAAACACACATCGTCTGCCTGACCGTCCTGTTCCGGTTCAATCCACCACGATCTATCATCGGAGTAGTTTATGGGTGCGCGGTAGCTCTCATCTGCATGTTCTACACAGTGTGCCTCAATTGACCTCAGAAATGCATTCATATCGTTATCCGGCGCGTCAAATCTCATTATGATTTCCACATCCCTTATTGCAGAAAACTCAAATTCAACGGATGACGCAGATTCAGGTATTGCAACACCAATGTAGTCCTGTACATCGTCCAGTGATTTTGTCCGAATCTGATAGATACTGACACCTACCAGAGCAACTGGAAAAAGAACAATACTGGCTCCGACAATGGATAATACAATGATGGTGAATTTTGTTTGTGGGGTCATCCAAGAGCAATCTATTTTCGAAACAAGGGCGCAATGGATTGCGCCCCTGCGATGTAGATCTACTCTGCCGCCTCAAGACGTGCCGCGTACTGGCGCCTGTAATACTCCAGATACTCACCTGTCTTGATCTTGCGCCACCAATCCTCGTTGTTGACATACCAGTCTACGGTTTGCTGCACGCCGTCCTCGAAGGT
>JBCCQC010000189.1:0-7610 GCA_039024535.1 Chloroflexota bacterium | reverse complement strand
GTAGCGGTTAAACACCGTCGGGTTAAACTCACTCTCAAACGCGAGTACATCCACCCACCCGGCGGCCCACATCATAATGGCAATCGTCAGGACGATGACATACTCGCCCCGTTCAATCCACGGCTGCAACCGTTCCTCAATGGATTTTGATTCGGCTGATGGCTGGCTATGGTTCAGGCTTGCTTCTGTCACAGGATTCCCTCAATTGATGACTCAAACAGAAATTGTGCTATCCGTTAATGAACAGACCAGACAGAATAATAGCACCCGCGCCAGCAATGGCGAGACCCGAAACACGCAGCAGCAGGTCACTGCGTTCATTACGCAGCATAATGTAGCCGATCATCGCGCCAATAACGTGCAGCCCTGCCGTAGAAACCAGAAAGCCCACTACATAGGCCACCACTACCATCACCGTGCTCACCTCTGGCAGGGCCGTACCATGTGCATACCCGTGGAACACCGCAAAAACCCCCACGAAGATCATCGCCACCCACTCCGGCACAGTTGCGCGGGAAAGCAGCGCCAGCCCCAGTACCACAATCGACGCAGCAATACCGAACTCTACCAGCGGCATATTGATCCCCGTCAGGCCAATCACCCCGCCCACAGCCATCACACCTACAAACGTCGCCGGCACCGTCCACACCGCACGCCCGCCAAGCTGTGCGCTCACCAGCCCCACCGTTACCATCGCCAGCAAATGGCCCACACCCAGCAGCGGATGCAAAAAGCCATCCATCGCTCCGCTGCCTGTGGCCGCATGGAGCAAAAACGTTGTCATTAATTCAAACGGGTTCATTGGTACACGTATCCTTGTGTCTACACAGTCTATCGATGAGTTTCATAACAGTCGTCAAGTTGCAGCAGGCGCTGCGTCAGCGCATCGGCAGTCGCGTGCGCATGATAGCGTTTGAGAATGCCGAGATGATCCCCACGAACTGGCACCACATGAACGCCACCCCGCACATAACCATCCCAGCCCAGCGTGGTATCATAAGCCGCGTTCCACGGCTGCAAACTCCCCCGGAACAACGTCACGGAACCAGCGTATGGGTGATGCTCACGCAGGTACGCCGCCGTCATCTGGCCCAGCGCCCGGTCAATCTCAGCCTGCGGCGTAGCATCTGCGTCATCATCTGCCGGTTGCAGCAGCGATTTCACCGCCTGCACTGTCGAATACACCTTATCGATACCGTACCACGCAATATCCATCAACCGTTCGTTGCGGCGGTAAGCATCCGTCACCGGCGCAGGGCCAAACCAGCGCAACTGCGCAGCAACCGCCTGCTGTGGCGCAAGCGTATGCGGATAGTCCGGGCCAAACGTATCCAGCAGCAGCACCTGCACACGGGTTATACCACGCTGCTCCAGCAAACGCGCCATCTCGAACGCCAGCAAACCGGCAATTGAAACCCCGCACAGGTAATACGGCCCCTCCGGTTGGAAGGCCAGCAGGTCATCTACATATTGCATCGCCAGCGCCTCCACCGTGTGGGGTTCCTCGCGGGTCGCATCAAACGCAGCAAAGCCATACAGCGGGCGGTCATCGCCCAGCAGCGCATGGATGTGACGATAGTGCAATGAGCCGTGCTGATGCAGCGGGAGGAAATAAAGCGGGGGTAGCGTACCTTTTTCCTGTAGTACCGTAATAGCCGGGACGCGCTTGCTGAGTTGCGTTGCCCGGATGGATTGCGCCAGCCGTGCCACTGTCGGAGACTTCACCAGCACAGAAACCGGCAAATCCACGCCAATGTCCGACTTCAGCCGCGCCAGCATCCGCACGGCCATCAGTGAATTGCCACCACAATCAAAAAAATCATCATGAACAGACAGATGACGGGTATGCAGCAGGTCGGCCCACACATCCATCACAAGCTGCTCGGTCTCGCCAGCAATCTCTGGCGGTACATGCTCGGTAGCCTGCCGGGGATGGGCCTGGCTTTCGGCAAGGCGCTGCAACTGTGACCGATCAAGTTTGCCGTTGGGGGTTCGCGGCAGGTCATCTACCGCAATCAGGTCATCGGGAACCATATACCGGGGCAGTTGATGTTGCAGGTGCTCCCGCACAGGTGCTGTATCTGTCGATACTGTACCGGTCACAAAGCCGACCAGTTTTTGCCGCGCCCCGGCAGGCCGTGCATCACGCAGCCCCATACGCGCCTTCAGCAGTTCACGCTGCTGTGGCGAGAGCGCACCAAGCCGCTCCTTGAGATTTTCATGAAGTAAGCTATCCATATATTATGTGTCCCTCATGTACAGGGGTTCTCTTAAGCTGGAGGCAACTCTGACCTGTTCGCGACGCCATGCAGTATAACAGCGTGTTGCACTCGTCAGGATTAGACGAACTGAATAGCTTGCTAACTGTTCAATGTGAGTTCAGGAAAAAAGTGATCCACGCAGAAAATGAGGTAAATTATTTTCTGCGGCAATTTGTGTCAAATTGATGCTGTGTTCATGGTGGCCGGTTCACAGCAGAAAACCGGAGACACTGCACAGAAAATATCGCATCTGTCGGCACTCTTCAATACCTTTTTCACAAACGCCACGAATGTTATAATCTTCTAATCCACTGACAGGCACCTTACACCATAAACGCAGAACACACCCCGATGGTACGATAAACAAAAACGGAACCGGATGATGCCCCTCCCACAGCGCAACCACTGGACAGAAACCGACTACCTCGCGTTTGAACATGAACAACACGACGCGAAGCACGAACTGATTGATAGTGAAATTTTTGCTATGGCAGGAGCCAGCCGCGAACATTATCCAATCACCGGCACCCACATATCCCCATACACACAACTGCGCAAACAATCCTGTGAGCTATATCATGTGAAAATCCGGTATTCGCATGTATACCCTGATATTGCTGTGGTTTGCGGACAACCGATGATGTATGAGCAAATCAACTTCAATACCGATGCCAGCGAATAGCAACACACTCCACCCCACCCTGATAAAAGCCAATATCGCGCTGTTCAAAGGCGAACGCGCCGAAGCCCTGCGCCTGCTGCGCCGCTACGAAGCTGAACGTCCCGCCACCGACGACCCGCACCGCAGCATGGTGCTATGGCTGGAAGCCCAGACCCAGACCGACGACGAGACGCGCATCCGGCTGCTGCACGAACTCATTGCCACCGTAGACGTTCACGACGAATACGCGCAAATGGCCCGCGAATACCTGCTGGCCGAGGAAACCTACCGGCCAGAAGACCCACACACACCCCGCACAGGCTTACGCATCGCTGCCGGGGCCGGAGTTACCCTGCTGCTGGCTGTAATCGTCGGGGCACTGTTTATCAACAGCGGGGATGACCTCGCCGCGACTGCCACGCCACAACTTACCACACCCACTTCTCCCGCACTGGATCTCGCCGCCCTGCCAGACCGCAGCGACCCGCTGGTAGAGCAAAGTTTCACTGTCCGCTACGATAAGGGCATCCTGCAACTACTCGCGCTGGAAAATGACTCTGTGCGTGTGCTGGACACCAGCACCGGCAACCTGCTGGAACCTGTAGCCGGGGCACGCTTTTACGCACTGGAAATCGCATTCGAGTGTCGCAGCGGCATCTGCAACACCCCGCCAGAAGCTGCGCTCACACTGCAAACCGGCACTGGCGACCGCATCCCCCTGCGCGAAGGCGTTGCCATTGCCACCAGCACCCCGCTGCAACCCATCGCACTGGGCCGCCGCACCTCCGGCTGGGTCATTTTCGAGATTCCATCACTCAGTCGGGCAGAGGCTCTACTGGTCAAACCAGACGACCTCCCGGACGAGGCCGATCCCTTCGTGGTGCAATTACCACAATAAATTCATGAAGATTACATGAGATACACAATAGAAACCAATTCATTCACCGTATTTATGCCGAACTGTGTTACACTGCTGGTATAAGGTCACACTGTTACATGTAATCAAAAATCGTACTGTTATTGTTCGCCCGCAACGGCGACTTAAAGGATTGTAATGGAAGCCAACCGGCTGTTCGATTCACCCGGTTTACTGGAGCATTTGCCAGAAATCTGGCATCAAAACCTCGATCAACCTCTCCATGCCATCGCCCGTCAGCACAACCGCATGGTCGTAGTGATGGATGACACCCTGACCGGGTCGCAAGCCATGCACAACACGCCCGTGCTCACCAACCGGCAGGTATCAGGCTTCACCGCCACGTTCGAAAGCACCGCGCACAGCATGGTCATCCTGATGAACACGCGCAACCTCTCCCGCACAGATGCCACCGCACTGTACCGCCGCGTCACCCACAACCTGCTGGAAGCACAGCAGCGCACCGGGCGCGAGTTTGTCATCGTTAGCCGTGGCGAAAGCACACTGCTGGGCCACTTCCCGCTGGATGTAGAGGCCGTGGGGCAGGCCATGCCCACCCGCTACGATGGCGTGCTGTTCGTACCGGGTATCAACGGCAGCTATACCGTCGATAACATCCATTACATCGAGCAGGACGACGACTACCTCCCTGCCGCAGAGACCAACCACGCCCGCGACTATGCATTCGGCTACAGCAATTCTGATATGCGCACATGGCTTGCCGAAAAAACCGGCGGGCGCATCGCCGCCGCCAGCGTGCAGGCAATCTCACTGGACACGATCCGGCGCGGGGGGCCACAGGCCGTCCGTGACCGGCTCCTGACCCTGCAAAATGGCGCGTTCTGTGTAGCGAACACCGCCCACCGCCGCGATATTGACGTAGTAGCACTGGGCGCACATCTCGCAGAGCAGGAAAACCGCCGTTTTTACTACCGCGCCTCGTCAGATTTCGCCGCCGCCTACAGCGGAATAGCCCCACAGCCACCCGTGCAGCCCGACGACCTCCCCACAGGCGATAGCGTGGGCGGCCTTGTTGTGATCGGTTCCCACGCACGCCGCTCCACAGAGCAATTGATCGCATTGCTGGCAAGCAGTGAAGTCACCGGCATCGAAGTACGTGTAGAAAGCCTGCTCCACGACGAATCACAACGTGCCGAAGTCGCCCGCTGCTCAGACATCCTGGAAAGTGCACTGCAACAGGGCGATGTCGTACTCTACACCAGCCGTCGCATCATCGGCGCAGACGACCCCGCCCACGCAACCATCGTCACGCAGCGTGTGAACACCGGGCTGGTTTCTATTATCAACGGCGTCACCGCCCACCCGCGCTATGTCATCGTCAAAGGCAGCATCACCGCCGCCGATGTCGTCACCCGGTCACTGAACGTCAAACGCGCCATCGCCCTCGGCGAAGTCGCCCCGGATGCCGTCGCATGGCAAATCGGCAACGGCAGCACCGGCCAGCAAAAACGCAGTGTCGTCATCATCCCCGGCAACACCGGCGAACAGGACATGCTGCTGCATCTGGTACGCCAACTACGGTAACGCTAACCTTAATATTTATAACAGAATCTGCCATCTGACACACAAACACAGGCCAAACGTCAGCAGACAGCCCCTCCCCACACTACATAAACTGGACATAATCCGAAATAGTAGTGACTGGAGGGGTTTTCATGTCAGGCTTCAATCAAATGGTCACCTTAACGCTGGCCTCACCATTTCACGGGACGTTTGGCATCAGCCGCCACATGCTGCTGCTCACTATAACCGGTCGCAAAAGCGGGGCGTTGCACACATTCCCGGTCGAGTATTACGCCATCGAAGACAACAGCAAGCTAATCATCATGAGCCATCTTTCCCGCACATGGTGGAAGAACCTGCAAGACTGCACTCAGGTGCGCTTATGCTTGCGCGGCAGGGTGATCCCGGCACATGCCGAAGTCCACGCAAACCCGGCACAGGTCGCGCAGCATCTGGCACAGGTGCTGGAACAACGCCCACGGCTGGCACGATTTTTCCGGGTACGCCGCACAGATAGCGGATTTAACCGCGATGACATCTACGACGCTGCTCACAACATGGTAGCTGTCGTCCTCAACCCGTAACATCATCCAGCACCGATGGGGCCACCCGGCCCCGTCTTTTTTGTCCCCTCTCACCATCATGAGACATTCATGTGAAACACAGCGCCTACCCGTCAATCCGTGTCATACTGTCTGGCATATAGTAAGTGAACACCGTTCATAAAACACTGGAGCCTGCCATGACGCACGAGATAAACGCGGCTTTCCTCACAGAAGCTGCCATTCTGGTTATATGGGCATTCGCGCCTTTTTACTTCTGGGTCACATTCCGCGAAGGCGACCACAGCCTGCGCAAAACCATTCTCATCACTGTGGTGATTGCCCTGTGGGGTGTGTGGGGATTGGGTGCATCAAAATATCGCCTTGACGACTTCATCATGCAGGGCTTTCCGGGGCGGCCCTTTGTCTACCTGCTGCTATCAGCGGCCATCGTGTGGATCTTCCGCAGGCAGTTAGTGGGCAACGGGCTATCACAGAAGCTACTGGTGGGCTTACAGGTAGTGCGCCCGGTGGGGATGGTATTCGTACTGGAGCACTACCGGGGCAACCTGCCGGGGATATTCGCGCACCCCGCCGGGTGGGGTGACCTGCTGGTGGGTATCGTAGCGATTGCCGTACTGGTACGCTACCGGCATCAGGCCACCATTCCAGATCGCGCAGTCATACTGGTGTTTGTACTCGGCATCGCAGATTTTACCAGCGCGTTTTTCTTCGGGTTCACCTCATCAGAAAGCCCCCTCCAGCTTTTCGCCTTCCAGAACCCTAACCCGGTGCTGGACTATCCTACCGGCCTGATTCCGCTGTATCTGGTGCCAGTAGCCGTGATCTTTCACATTCTCTCACTGACGGAAATGCAGCGTGCCCGGTCACACAACTGGACAGTTCAGCGGCAATCCACCGGCCAGCAGGCCGCCCCGTCAACCGGCTGAGGCTGCGCTATAAGATTCAACGTTCGCATTTCGTTCAGCGTCCGGGCCGCCGCCTCAATCGCCAGCAGCGCCCCCGTACCCTCACCCAGCCGCAGGTGTGCGAGGGTGCGGGCATGGCCCGGTTCCGCTCCCATATGCCTCGCAATCACATAGTGACGCCCATCCGGGTGCATCTGATGGGCAATCAACACCGCCACCGCGCAGATCACACCATCCACCACCACAGCCCCCCGTTGCGATAGCCAGTCCATATGCCCGGTCGTATTCACCAGCCGCACAGCAAGTTCCTCCAGTTCGTCCGGCAACCCCACCGGTTTAACCAGCATCCGTTGATGAGCGGCAGCTTGCTACATTACAATGTCATCTCACGCCGGGATGATTACTCATGAAACCCCACAATCATCTAAATCGCCATTTTTCATAACGAATTAACAAAAAACCGGGCGTAGCTTGTTTTAAAACAACGCTTTCTGCATTACAATACTGTTATATTGATCTGCGTTTACCGAACACAACAACATGTCCCCCTTTACGGAGTGTGAATTATGCGTATCGCCTTTGTTTCAACGTACCCGCCAGACGAGGGTACACTGAGCAACCATACGTTTCATTTTATCAGCCATCTGCGTCAAAAACCGGAAGTCAGCGATGTACTCGTTCTGGCAAACCACCTGCCAGAAGGCAGCACCTACCCCCTGCCGGACGAAAAACCGGGCATGGCTTCCCTGCGCGTACACCCCTGCTGGCGTTATGGTG
>JBCCQC010000188.1:0-7625 GCA_039024535.1 Chloroflexota bacterium | reverse complement strand
CTGCGATTGCTGGCTCATGCTTATCATAGCGGCAGTGCGATGGACGAGATGTTCTGCGCTACGTGGCAGTGGCATGGTGGTCAGGTAGCGCTTGGCAAGGCGAACAGCCAGCACCACTGCAACTTCCTTCACCTCCACATCATAGTCGGCTTCGATATGCGGGCGCATGACTTTCAGCATTTCGATGGCTTCGTCCACGTCTGGCTCTGGCACGCGCAAAACCTGTGCGTTTTCGCTGATGGCGCTGATGCTGGCAAGGCGCTCGTTGTATTCAATCTCGGTCGTGGTCGAAATCACAACCGGGTCGTCATCAAGGAAGGCTTTTTGAATCTGTGGCGTGGCCTTGCTGAACTCGGCTTTTGTGGGGCCACCAAAAAAACGGTGAATGTGCGGCACAAAGAAGATACCCCCGCGTGCCTGGTTTAAACCAGCGCGTACAGCCTTGTGGTCGCTATCCAGCAACGCAGATTCATCCACCTGTACCAGACTTTCCAGCCCCGCAGGGCCTTTGCCCTCAGACATCAACAGCGCAAGGCTGTAGGCCAGCGTCCGCTTGCCCACCCCATCCGGGCCAATGAGTATCACATGGCGGTTTTGTGCCTGTGACAGAATGTTAATCAGGTCACGCAGCAAGTCTTCCCGGAAGTAAACCGCCTTCAGGTGCCCCGCCTTTGAAGTCGCCACGAAATCCTGTGTGGTGCCACTACGCCGCATGATCTGGCTGGAGTCGTTAATCATGTCGTCAATCGATTTCGGCGTAATACCGTGCCCGCGCAGAATGCCACTGGTGCTCACACTGCTCTCGGACATTACGCGGAACACATGGTCAGTATCCACGCGCACTTCGTCCTGGCTGTTGGCGACACTCAACCCATCATCCAGCATAATGATCGTCTGGCGGGAAAGCGGTACCAGCCGATTGCCACGCGCCACAAAATCGAGGTTGCCGCTCTGGTCACGGCGGCCTTCCGCCGCCAGATGGGTCTGCCGCTCCAGCCGCTCCATGTCCACGCCGCGCTCGCTGGCAAATCGCGTCAGGATGCGATCTACTGCGGTTCCTTTGCGGCGCAGCATTGCCAGCAGCACCACCTCCGGGATAATCAGAGACTGCTGATACTGGTCTTTTAACTCGATAGCATCGTTTAATACTTCGTCGAGGTCTTTTGAGAGTAAATCGGGGTTGAGTGTGCCCATCAGGTCGTTTCTATCCTGTGCTAATTCTGCTTATAACTTAACGCGAAACACCGGGCCACACAACACCCGGCTTTGGCAGGGCCACAACGCACGGTGACTACCGCGATATGCAGTTCTGCGTTATCATCCTGCGTGTATATTGCACTCAATTGACAGGGGACTTCATCAATGAGGCGACTTTCCTTGCTGCTTCTCATCGTAGCACTCAGCGTGACAACCGCACTGGCCCAGGATGATACCGGTACAGATACCACCACAACAGACATAGAGACCGAAGGCCCACAGACGACAGTGGAAATTTTCTTCGTGGCCTGCGAGGACGAAGGTGTGATGAACCTGAGTGGCGAAGCGCAACCGGGGTTTGATGTATTTTACCAGTTGTTTAGCGGCACCAGTGGCACCGGCGATGAACTCACATCGCTGCGTCAGATCAATGCAGAGGGAACGTATGCCTTCAGTGAACGCATCCCCTACAGCAACGGACGGCGGGTGGCACCGGGGTCTATTGCCAGTGCGCGGGTCATCATCGCAGAGGAAAACACCCCAGAAACCCCGGCTTTTGAAACGTTCGTGGACGATTTGCAGGATAGCTGCAACGACCCCGCCTCCGATCTTCAGTTCAGCAGTGATGCAGGCGATGTTGATGAAGATGACGATACTTTTGGTATCGCTCGCCCGGATGGTGGCTTCCTGAATAACGATATTCTATCAGAGCCAGAACCCCCGGTTGTGATCGGCCCACGCCGCCAGGGGGCTGCCCGAAGCAATGCACCCGGCC
The DNA here is from genome assembly GCA_039024535.1 of Chloroflexota bacterium. Lineage (GTDB taxonomy): Bacteria > Chloroflexota > Anaerolineae > Aggregatilineales > Phototrophicaceae > DAOTTY01. The sequence goes on along the minus strand of JBCCQC010000188.1, from coordinate 5,653 downwards.
TCGTGTTTGCCCTCTGCGATAGCTTCCGTCCGGATGCTGATCCCGGCCTCATCTACGATAGCGACCGGGTAAACGTGTACTGGTACTGGTTTGCTGACACCGCAGAAACTCTTGAGCAGAACCTGTCTCGCACACAATTCCAGGTCACGATTAACCAGGCACCAGTTCCAGCAGATACGGTCATCGTGAGCCCGGTGACCGCACGAAATGGTGTGTTCTATCGCTTTTACACTGTCCCCGCTGGCAACCTGCGCCCCGGCTTCTATTCAGTCGCCTTCCGGCAGACGTGGACGGAACCCGTCAACGATGGGTTCGACAATTACGGCCCACAGACCGCTAACCCGGTCATCAACTCCGGCTGTAACTTCCAGGTCGTCCAGAACCCGTTCGGGCTGGAAACCGCTTACAGTGGTCTGTACATCGGATCCGATACACCGCCAGATGGCTTCGAGCGAGCCGTTATCGAGGAAAATATTCTGGATGAGTTCCGCGAGACGGTAGGGCAGTAAAGCCGTGGAACTTGCCCCTCTTGTTCGTGATCTGCTGGATGTTGAGCTAACGCCGCAGCAGATCGCGCACTTTGCTATCTACGAATCACAACTTATCGAGTGGAATACGCACACCAATTTAACCGCCATCACAGAACCAGATGAGATTCGTGTGCGTCATTTTCTTGATTCGCTCACGATCACAAAGGCGGCTGACCTCAACGGCGAACTGCATGGCATTGATATTGGTGCCGGGGCCGGTTTCCCCGGACTGCCGCTGGCAATAGCATTTGAAAACCTGCACATGACGTTGCTGGATTCTGCTGGCAAAAAAGTCAGGTTTATGCAGCACGTCATCGATATGCTGAATCTTCAGAACGCCACCGCAATACACGCCCGTGCAGAAGAACTGGGCCAGGATGCTGCCCACCGCGCAAAATACGATCTCGTGCTGGCACGGGCTGTGGCACGCCTGCCGGGTTTGCTGGAGTATATGCTGCCACTGGCAAAAGTCGGCGGCTACTGCATCGCCATGAAAGGCACCACCGCCCACGAAGAAGCAGAAAGTGCCACACGTGCGTTGAACATACTCGGCGGCACGCATGGACGGATTGAAACTGTGCAATTGCCCGATGTGGAGATCCCCCATCATCTGGTGGTCGTCCGCAAAGTGGCAAATACCCCGGCTGCTTACCCGCGCCGCCCTGGTACCCCCACCCGCAAACCAATTGCTTAGGCCGATTGTTTACCGTTTTACCCGTGCGTGTGATATTATGTGTACGCGATACAACGGTATACAGTTCACAGGTCAATTACCTTGATAAGTGCATTTCAGCAGTTACTCCTTGCCCCTGCCAACCCGACCGCCGACGCCGAAGGCACCATTGCCGGTCTCATCTTTTACATCACCGTTGCACTGGGGTTTTCTTTCCTGTGCTCCATGTGGGAAGCCGGTTTGCTTTCCAGTTCCGCGTCCTATGTAGAAACCCTCGCCAATGAAGGCAACGCTGGCGCAGGTATTATGAAGCGCCTGAAGGAGAACGTAGATCGCCCCATTTCTGCGATCCTCACGCTGAACACAGTTGCACACACGGTAGGGGCGGCAGGTGCCGGTGCCCAGGCCACTGCGGTGTTCGGCAGCCAGTGGTTTGGCCTCATTTCTGTAGTGTTGACACTGCTCATCCTCGTCTTCTCGGAAATTATCCCGAAAACGCTGGGGGCTGTATACTGGCGGCAGTTGCTCACCTTTAATGCCTACAGCATTCAGGCACTCGTGTTTGTATTCACACCTATTGTGTGGGTCTTCAAGCAGATGACCAACGTGATTGCCCACGGCGAAGAGGGTAATATGGTGACGCGCGAGGAACTGGAAACAATGGCACAAATCGGTAGCGAGGGTGGCGCCATTGCAGAAACCGATTTTCTGATCCTCAAGAACCTGCTGCGCCTGAACGAAGTGCAGGTGAACACCATTATGACGCCGCGCCCGGTCGTGCTGGCCTTCCAGCACGATATGACCGTAGGACAGGTTCTACAGAAATCCAGCAAAATCCCCTATTCTCGCATTCCCATCTATGCAGAAAACACCGACGACATCAACGCATTTGTGCTACGCCACGACATCCTTGCGGCGGCGGCCCGCGACGAACACCATCGCCCGCTCACTGAGTTCAAGCGTGAGATGTTTTCCGTACCGGAGACGATCTCCGTTGCACGTGTCATGTCAGAAATGATTAACCAGAAGCAGCACATCGCCCTTGTGTTCGATGAGTATGGCGGCACTGCCGGTATTATCACAATGGAAGATGCCATTGAGTCACTGCTGGGTGCAGAAATTACGGACGAGAGTGACATTGTGGAAGACCTACGCGACCTGGCCCAGCAGCGTTTCGAGCGGCAACGTGCGATCCTCGGGCTGGTAGAAGACCCTGTTTTGCCTGCATCAGAGCATACCGAAGAACAAACGCGAGAGGCATAACAGGACTGTAATCAACTCATCATCCCGCCATGTTCATTTTCTGTTATACTTGCTATAATTGAGGAAGAACGAATAAGGGATGGTATTTAAATGGATAGCCAACGTAATGGTAGTGACCTGTTGATGCAAGCAGTCCATGATGCAAAACACGGCAGGTACACTCAATCGCGTGCTATCCTTAAAGAAACTGTTATCCTTGAGCCAGACAATTACACAGCATGGCTGTGGCTGGCATACACTGCTGCCACCACTGAGGAAAAACGTGCAGCCCTGTATCGCGCACTGCTGCTGAACCCGAACAACGGCAGAGTGACGCGGGAATTCCGTAAAACCCTGACGCCAGAACATATCCAGCAAGCTGCCCTTAATGGTGCGTTCGTTTGCTACAGCCGCGCCGACGAGCTTTTCGCTGTGGAGATGGCAGAAGAGATCAAGCAGCGCAACCTTGCCGTATGGATTGATATGCTGGATGCCCCGATGGATCGTGACTGGAAAGACTCGGTTGCAGAGGCACTGGAGACGTGTGGCGTGATGCTGCTGGTTCTTTCCCCCAACATGATTAACAGCGAACATGCCCGCGCAGAACTCGCTTACTGCCTTGAACAGGGAAAAGTAGTGATTCCCCTGCTGCATCGCTCCTGTGACCCTGCGCCGCTGAACCTGATGCATCCCACTATCGATTTCCGGCGTAGTTACGCCAGTGGGCTACGCCTTGTGTTCGCTCTGCTTGGCATCACAGGGACTGTACCGGGATGATGCAATGATGCGACTTACAACGCTGTATCCGAAGGCACCATATAATCTGCGACGTTCCGCAGAATTACTCAGCAGGTATCACGGTGTGCTGGAAAACTACGAAAATGGCGCTTACCTGCGAGCAATGGTCGTTGATGGACAGGTTGTTCTCTTTCGTGTGGAATCCAACGACAATCTTGAAGCCCCGGAACTATCAATCACGCATCTGGCAGGGCCGTTACACGATCCTGAACAGGCGATTGCGAAAATGCGATGGCTTCTGGCAGCAGACTATGACCTGACCGGATTCTATGACATGGCAAAGCAACATCCGCGCCTGTGGAACGTTATCGAACCGCTGTATGGTGTGCGCCATTTTCAGGGCGAAACTGTGTTTGAGGCACTGATGACGGTTATCATTGAGCAGCAAATTTCACTGTATGCTGCATTGAAAGCACAGCGTGCCCTTGCAGAGTGGGGTGGAAAGCAGGTTGAATATGATGGGAAGCCCTACTACACATTCCCTACCCCACAGCAAATCGCCCACGCCACCCACGACGAGCTACATGCGATCCTCAAAATCACACATCGCCGTGTGGAGGTGATGCAGGGCATTGCCAGCAATGTTCTGGATGGGAAACTGGATCTTGAGGGAATGCGAACGTTACCCGCCGCCAGCGTCTATGAGCAGTTAACGGCTATCAAATGGGTGGGACACTGGACAGCCGCATGGACTCTCATACGCGGCCTGAATTGCTATGATTATGTGGGCCATAACGATGTGGCGCTGCGGAGCGCTGTTTCATATTACTTCCACGATATGGAGGAGCGTGTGAGCGCCGATGAGGTAACGCACACGTTTGATGCATATGCCCCATACAGCGGGCTTGCTGCGTTTTACACGCTGATGCGCTGGGCCGTAGACCGCTACTAGCTGTGCGAACCAGCATACAGGAGCCTGAACGTTGTCCTCCAGACCCCCGTCATCTTCCTTGAATAGGCTGTATACCTAATCGACCTGAACTTTAACCTTTGTTTTGCCAGTGGTCGATGGCTTGTCCTCGTCGTCGCTGCTGTCAGTATCGTCTGATGGCTTGACCTCAACCTTGGTCATCTTCTCCAGTTCATCAATCGAGGCGTCTACCAGTACCTTCAGCCCCTTACGGAACTCATCCCGAGCTATGGCGCTGTGTTCTTTAAAGCCTTCTGGCAGCAGGGCGTCTACGGCCTTGCCGGTTTCTTCGAAAGCGCGGCGCTGATGCTCCAGAAAGCTATCAAATGCTGAACGGATGTCATCCGCACTGTTGGATGCTTCGCTGGACTGCGTGTTCTGTGTTTCTTCGGACATTAAAGCTCCTTATAACCGCTTTTTGCATGCAATTTCTCTATTATACGGGAAATTGGGTCAGAAAGTTACAAATTTCTCAAATCAGTAGCCTTTTTCTCGGTCTAGCTGGTTCAGCAGGTCGCGGCGCTCTATATAGCGCTGCAAGTTCTCTGCAAAAACCGCCGCTGCCTTCTCATGGTAGCGGGCACTGTTCCCCGCAATGTGTGGGCTGATGATGACGTTTTGCATTTGCCACAGCGGGCTACTTTTCGGCAGGGGTTCCTCACCGAAAACGTCCAGAATGGCACCGGCAATGTGGTTTTCGGACAGTGCTTTTATCAGCGCTTGCTCATCCACAACCCGGCCCCGCGCTATGTTGATGAGCACTGCGCTTTCCTTCATCGCAGCCAGTACGTCCGCATCCACCATATTAACTGTATCTGCAACCAGCGGGGCCAGCACCACCACATAGTCACACTCGCGTACCATTGTGGCCAGTGCTTCCGGCGGGTACAGGCGCTCTGGAATTTCGCCTTCTACATCACCTGTACCAGCTTCACGGTAGCTATCACGATCTGCCGGGTGCATCACATCCCGCTTCATCGCCAGCACATTCATACCGAACTGATGCGCCAACCGTGCAATCTCCCGCCCGATGCTGCCATAACCAATAATACCCAGCGTTTGGCCGCGCAGGTGGCGTGGCGCGTAAATGTCGCCCCGGTTATTGCGCCACAGGCTCTGCTGCTGGTCTCGCAGCATGGCGGGCAGGCGATACTCCCATGCCAGCATCATCCCCAGCGTATACTCCGCCATCGGTGTCGCGTGAATGCCACTGGTTGAGGTCACGATAATGTCACTATCAGCAATCAACGGTGTGTGGGTGGCGTGTTCCATGCCCGCACTGTTCAGTTGAATCCACTTGAGGTTGGGGGCCTGCTGCCGGGTGGGGAATGTGCTGGACGTGACCATTACCTCGGTTTTTTTCCACACTCTGTCCGGCACATTGGGGAAGTGGCGCTCTACTTTCAATTGTGGCGAGATCGCCTGCAAACGCTGCACAATATCATCCGCGTAATCAATGGCGACCAGCACCTGGATTTTGTCGCTCATGGTCGTGTGTTT
>JBCCQC010000187.1:0-7628 GCA_039024535.1 Chloroflexota bacterium | reverse complement strand
TCGCCATGTGTGTTCTCTCCTGTGATGAGCGGGTCAAATGTTGTCCACTGTAGCGCGGGAGTGTGAAAATGGCGAGACATCCGGGCCTGTACGCTTACATGGTGCTGCACGAAAATGAGTGTATGACCGTAACCGGAACCCACAATACATGATCCAGACGACCGTTCCACGCCTTGTCATCGCTGCGCCATCAAGTGGCAGCGGCAAGAGCACCCTCACTACCGGGCTGATGGCGGCACTCTCCGAAGAGTACACTGTACAGGGGTTTAAAGCCGGCCCGGACTACATCGATCCGACTTATCACACTGCTGCAACCGGACACCCCTCTCACAATCTGGATACGTGGATGCTCCCCCACGACCGTGTAAAACAGAGCTTTGTTAGTGCCACGCAGGGCGCGGACATTGCCCTGATTGAGGGCGTTATGGGCCTCTATGACGGCTACGATGCGCTCACCGAGCGTGGTTCGACGGCAGAACTGGCAAAACTCATTAACGCGCCGGTGGTGCTGGTGCTGGATGTCCGCGCAATGGCACGCAGTGCCGGGGCCATCGCACAGGGGTTACGTGACTTTGACCCGGATTTAAACGTGTGTGGTGTCATCTGCAACCGGGTGGGCAGCGGAACGCACGCGCAGTGGGTTACGCAGGCGGTTGAGTCAGTCGGTTTGCCAGTGCTCGGGTGCCTGCCACGCGAGGCTGAACTTCACATCCCGGAGCGGCACCTCGGCCTGCACACGGCCATCGAGCGCGAGGCTGAAGTGAGAGCATTTATCAACCGGGCGGCAGAGCTGGTGCGCCAGTACATTGACCTTGAGCGATTGTGGGATGTTGCGCGGCAGGCGGGGACAGTACAGGCCGCACCCGTAGAACCAGCGCAGCGCATGCACGATGCGAATCGCGTGCGGGTTGCTGTAGCCTACGATGAGGCATTCTGCTTTTACTATCACGCCAACTTCGAGTACCTGCGTGCTGCCGGGGCCGATGTGGTGTTCTTCAGCCCCATGCGTGATACTGCTCTGCCCCCCGATATTGCCGGGGTGTATCTGGGCGGCGGCTACCCGGAGCTTTACGCCGCGCAGTTAACACAGAATACATCCATGATGAACGCGCTGGGTGCGGCCATCCAGCAAAATATGCCCGTTTATGCTGAGTGCGGCGGCCTGATGGTGCTCACGGAATCCATCACAGATACGGATGGCACGCGCCATGAGATGCTCGGCGTGGTGCCCGGTCACACGGTGATGCGCGACCGGGTGCGGCTTGGCTACCGCGAAGTTACCACCACGCAGGATACCGTGATACTCCCTGCCGGGGAGAGTGTGCGCGGTCATGAGTTCCACTACTCGGAGTGGGTGGGCCGCGATGACACTCAGCCTGCACCGTACACCGTACATCGGCGCAACAGCGAAGACACATGGCCGGAGGGGATTATGCGGGGTAATGTGCTGGCGTCGTACATTCACCTGCACTTCGGGGCAAACCCGCGTATAGCGCCTCACTTCGTAGAGCAGTGCCGGACGTGGCAACAATCTGTGGTAGTTTGAGGGTTCACAACAGGCCACACCTGCGAGAAAATACACACAGATAACGCTTATGAACCGGAGTGAACCCCCATGCGTGACTATGTGCTGCTCGTCGGGCTGGACGAACCTGAACAACGCGAGGTTATTGACCGCATTGACGACTTTGTGATGGCCCACATTGCGCTGCCGCGCATCATGGTGCGTGACGGCCAGCTTTACGCGGAAGCTCCGAACAGCCCGCGCCTGCTGCCGGTGAAAAAAGTGGTTTACCACGGCATCTACGACGACGACCTGGATTTTATTACCGGGCTGGCACTGTGGGGCGGCCCCTGCCTGCCGAACCCGTTCGCCATGATGAACTGCCGCCTCAAGTTCCCGTGCCTGGTGCGGGCGCTGCAATTCACACAGTTTGGCGACCCGCGCGGGTATGCAGCGGCGCATACATCTTACAGCACGGACGTAGAGCGCGTGGCGAAGTGGGGCAACTGGCACTGTGGCGAGAACAAAGAGCGCTTCACAGATCGCTATACACCGCAGGAACCGAGCATTATCGAGCACTTTTACGCGGGGCAGGCTGTGCGCGTGGTCATCATTGGCGACCGATACTGGCAGATCAAACTGGAGGGCGACGACTGGCTTAAGTCTATCCACCACGGGGACGCACACTTTATGGATGTGGACGCCGACCTGCTGGACGATACACGCCGGGTGCAGGCCGGGTTCGGGCTGGACATCATCGCCAACGATTACATTGTGAGCAACGACGGGCAGAAACACCTGCTGGAAGTGAACCACATCCCGAACGTCACGCGCTTCCCGGAAATCTGGCAGGCATACCGGGATATGGTGGTGACGTGGTTGAAACCGTGATTTGCGTGTTTGTGGTGGAGGTACTTATGCACACTCCACAGGTACCATGTTGAAATGAAACACTTCGGGAATTAAGCAGGGAGACTTTGCGTACAACGTCTCTACAGTTCATCCGTATCTTCATACTCATCCGGTAGATAATGTTCGTACTTCCCCTGCATCGCAGATGTTACATCGTCAAGTGTCCACATCGTCATATCGCGGGTGTAGGCCAGCCAGCTATGCATATCCTGTACCGCCTCGGTCTTGTCCTGTTTTTCCAGCATATCCACCAGAAAACGCAGGCTACGCTCGTATTCATCCACCACATGCCCTATCTCAGCCACCCATTGATGTACATCACTTTCGGCAACTCCGGCCTCAATCATCTGCGTGGCCCACGTCATCTTTAAATGGGTGTATTCGATCTCGTGGAGCAGCGCTTTAACACGCGCTTTCAGTCCATCACCATCAAATTCAGGCTCTGTTTCTGTTTTCATGTTCACCGTCTTTGCACCAGCACCATGCAATCATCCGGGCCGGAACAGGTACACTGCAAGCTCATCTCCAGTATGGACTGCATATCCCGGTAATGTGCAATAGCCTGCTTCACGTCCACCAGCTTTTCGCGTGCCATCTGGTGCCACTGACTGCGCCAATCGTCGTGTTGCATCATCTCCCGGATTTCGCGCAGGGTGAACCCGGCCTGCTGCGCCGTCTGAATGGTGTGCAAGATGGAGAAAATACCTGCGTCGTAGTGGCGCTGGCCGCTCACCCGCACCGGAGCCGGTATCAGACCGATTTCCTCATAGTAGCGCAGCGTGGACGCCGGAACGCCAGATTTCCCTGCTACTTCACCGATTCGCACAATTCCCTCCTTGACTTCAAGTATGCTTGAAGTTGTAGCCTGCATCTAACGTCAGTTTACGTGAGGAACATCCTTATGAACAACATCCCCATTGCCTGCGATGTGAACGCGCTGCCCGACCGGGAGCAGCATGAGGCTACCAGCGCACAGTTGATGCCGCAGGCACAATCCGTTGCTGCGCTGCCAGACGGCTTCACTGTGATGTTTCCAGTAGCCGCGCTGCCACTGGTCGCGGCGTTTGTGGACGGTGAGCGCCTGTGCTGCCCATTTTTGCACTTTACAATTGAGCTGACTCCTGCGGCAGAGGTTGTTGTGTTGTATCTGCGTGGCAGCGAGGGTGTGAAAGCCTTCGTGGAAAGCGAGTTGCTACCGATGCTACCCGTGAAACTTTAGTCACTATGCTTCACTCTGTGGTGCCGGGAAAATTGAACGCACTGACAGTGTGAAACCCGGCAGCACGTCCCCGCCAGTGAGCGTGTCACTGTCTTTTAACACCTTCACGTCTGCGTCCGGGCGGTGGACGTAGACTGTGCGCGTCTTCGGGTAGACGACCCACACCAGCGTCACGCCCTTTTCCATGTACAGCGCCACTTTGTGCTGTACTTCGCCCGCGCTGTCATTCGGAGACACGACCTCCACAGCAAGGTCGGGCGGAACCTGCCCATATTTTGTGAAGTCCTGCTGCTGTGGCAACCGCTCATGGCTCGTAAAGGCGACATCCGGTGCTCTAAGGTTGAGGTTATCCAGCATGTAGCCACCATCAGCAGTCGTCGTCCAGCCGAGTTTGTGTTCCATCACAAACAGATTGATATACGTGCCAATCTGCAAGGCAATAAATGAGGCTTCCATTCCAGCAGGTGGCATTGCCATAATCTCCCCGTTCACCAGTTCATACGGCTGCCCCGCGTACTGCTCCCAGAAGGCTTCTACCGTTAGCTTTTGCGTATTGATCGCCATGTCAGGATCCTGTCTCCTGTACCGGGAAAATAGCGGTGACTGACAGTGTGAACCCTGGCAGTACATCACCCCCACTGAGGGTATCCCCATCCTTAAAGGGTCTGGCGGCACCATCCGGGCCATAGACATCTACGATGCGTGTGGATGGATAGACGACCCATACCAGCTTCACACCCTTTTCCAGATACAGCGCCACTTTCTGCCGTACCTCGCCTGCGCTGTCATTCGGAGACACGACCTCTACGGCAAGGTCGGGCGGCATGTTCAGGTATTTGCTGCGGTCAGATTGTCCGGCCAGTTTTTCTTTGCTCACGAACGAGGCGTCCGGGGCGCGGAGTGTGATCTCGTCCAGTTTGTAGCCGCCGTCCCCGGCCAGTACATCGCCCAGATCGTTTTCGTCAACAAACAGGCCCATGTACATTGCCACGCGGCGGGCAATAGATGCAGCTTCATATCCAGCAGGTGGCATTGCCATAATCTCCCCGTTCACCAGTTCATACGGCTGCCCCGCGTACTGCTCCCAGAAGGCTTCTACCGTTAGCTTTTGTGTGTTGATCGCCATGTGCGCTCTCCGTGGTATGCGTCGTGTCTATCGTAACACAATCCTTATAGGGTTGGACGCATGTCATACGCCGCCCTGTGTTATATTGATAGAAACACTGGAGGGACTTATGCTGGTCATCGCTGTGGCATTTTTTGTAACGGGCATTGTGCTGGTGATCCTGTCGCGCTACCGGGGGGACTATGTGGGGCGCTTTGTGCTGCCCCCGGGGGAGGCGCGGCGAGTGTGGCTGCCGGGGGGCCTGCTGTTGAACGTGCTGGGGGCACTGCTGGTGGTGATGTTCACCACAACACTGCCGTCATCGCCACTACGACAGGCAGAAACACGAGCCATCCAAACCCGCGTGCAGGAGAGCACGCTGGGCGTGCATACCGCCTACTTCATTGCGCACACGCAGCAGGCTTTTCTGCAGATCGGTTCCCTGACGTATACCCCACCCGTTATGATTACCCCGCTGGCAGAGGTCAACTACTCCGACTTTGAGCTGACTTCTACAATGATCCATCACGAAGCCTCCAGCACAGCAGCTAACGCCAACGCCGCCATCCGCGCGACCAACCGCGCACGGGCACTCGCCACCATCGAAGACGGCGACGCCATCGCTATGACGGCCACAGAAAATCGAACGCGGGTGACGGCTACCCCTACCTTTACCCCGACCCCCACACTACAGCCATCGCGGGCGGTGACCTTCCGCACCCCGACACCCCGTAACAGCAGCCTACAAACAGATTTTGAGCAAACGGCCACTGCCCTGATTGAGGAAGCGACCCGTAGCCGTGCGCTGGAACAGACCGTGCAGGCCGCCGCTGCCCAACTGACCGAGAATGCACGCGCTGTTCAACTGACTGCCGCCGCCAGGGAGGATTAACCTGATGAGCAACCACCGTCTGCACACGGCTCTACTTCTCGCCGCGCTTATTGTCGTGTCACTCGCATTGGGCCTGCTGGTTCAATCACAGGGGCGCAGTGATTCGGTTATCACCCGGCGCAATATGCGTTATAGTTTCGGTGTGACGGGGACGTATATTTATGAATACAACTCGACACTCATTGCAGAGGCCACACAGCACGCTGCACGGGCACAAACACAGTCCGCTGTTATGACTGCTACTGGCACGACAACGGAGACCCCCACGCCATGAACAAACAACACCAGCAAACTATCGCTATGCTGTTTGTGGTGATTGCCGTGTCGCTTGTGCTGGGTCTGTGGATACAGGCACAGAGTGGTATTCCACCATTGATGCGCACCAACCGTGACATCACACTGACAGTACGATCAATTGTATCTACAAACTGGCCGCTACCCTATTTCCCTACCGTTTCACCGGCAACGGTGCAGGCTACAGTCACAACGACGGCAACCGCACAGACAACCACAGCACCAGCCAGTGCAACGGAGACTCCCATGCCATGAAACGCAAACCCAGAGCAAAACGGCTCCGGCGACAGTGGTCATCGCCGGTACGAGAACATTTAATCAGCCTTGTGGTGTTGCTGGCGTTTCAACTGATGATCCTCATGTGTTTGGTGTCCATGATCGTGGTTAACACGATTGCCAATCCCGGTCTAACACAAACAATCGCAGGCTCCGGTCCGTTTAACTCTGCGCTCTTCCAGCAGGCAACGAACGAGGCGGCTACTGCCAGTGCTGCCGGTACAGCGACGGCAGCCGGGTTACGTCATTCCGCGCGGGTAACAGAGACACCCCCCCCCTTAACATTATCACTGTTCACAACGAATGCGGCGCAGCTGCGTTAGTATAGGGGTAAACTGACATTCACAGTGAGGCCATCCCATGACAGACAATCCGCCCCCCTCCCGCCCCGGCGAACGCGACCTTGAAACCGAGTGGAATGCCATAATCAAGCAACTGGAGGACTTCGGCATCAACATCGCGCAGTGGCTTACCGGCCTGGGCATTGGTGAAGATGCCGACCTGCGCACCATCACCCTGGCCGAACCGATCAGCAGGGCACGACGCCCCGCCGTCCGCCTCGAGATGACCATAGGCCGGGCCAGCATCCGTGCGCTGCCCACTGGTAGTAAATCGCTCATTGAGGCCAACGTCACGTCCATTGGCCCGGTAGAGATGTCTGCAACGACATCTGGCGAGGAAAAAGCCGTGCGCCTGCGGCAGAAGCGTTTTACAGCCCCCACCGCTGCCAATGATCTGTTCAAGCCGGTCAAAGATGCCGTGGATACCGTGGCCCGCATTGACGAACTGAACTGGGACATCAAGCTTTCCCCCGATGTGCCGCTGAACCTGACAGTAAGCGCTGGCCTGACCATCGACAACTTCGACTTCACCGGGTTAAATCTCGCAAAGCTCAGTATGGACGGCGGTACCGGCCACTGTGTGGTGAAGATGCCCGCCGGGGTTGCGAACGCTGCCATCGAAGGCAGTGTGGGCGTGTTCGATATGATGATCCCCGACGGGGCAAAGCTGACGCTGGCAATGGACAATGGCGCGGGGTCTACCAACATCTTCATCGGCCATGCTACGGTCAAAGCTGAAATCGAAGGGGGCGTGGGTGCGTGCAAAATCTACGTCCCGCACGATGCTGCCGTGCGCCTGCGTGCGGACAGCGGCCTGGGCAATATCGTCGTGCCAGAGCGCCTGAAAGAAGTGGAATTCGAGAGTGAGTTCATCAGTGAGAGTGGCCGCTGGGAAACCCCGGGCTTCGAGTTCGCGCCCAACAAAATCGATATACGGTATGAGGGTGGTGTGGGTAGCCTGACGATAGAACATAAGGCGTTAACGAATACAGAATAGCGGCTGTATAATAATGGCTGTTGACGGAAACGAGACCTGACCATGACGGACTACATTCAACAGCCATTCTGGGAGCAAACCGGCCACC
>JBCCQC010000186.1:0-7648 GCA_039024535.1 Chloroflexota bacterium | reverse complement strand
GACTCACGATAACCCATCATGCTTCGGCTCACATCTGTTGATTGTTAAGTTACTTGCTCTTGCTTTGTTGCTTTTATCATGTGCGACCGGAACGGCACCCGGATACCGCCTTCAATCTGATACAGGATCATGCGTTTCTGCATTTGATCCACAATGGCCTGCTGTGTGGCCTCATCGGCTGCCTTGTAACCTGCGCCCATCGGTGTTGCCCCGATGTGACGCGGCACAAACTCCGGTACGGGTGGCAGTTGCAGTTCAATCGTGCGGACTTCCATGTCTACACTGGCAAAGTCTGCCGATACCACTAGATCGCGTATTTCGTCGGCGTCGCTGAGCTGAAATGCTGCACCTAACCCCGCCGCCGTATCCTCACTGATGTGCTCAGCTATCGTTTTCACCAGCGCATCAAAGTACGGACTCTGCTCAATGTCGCACCACAGGCTGATGTACGCTGCTTTCCCCGGCTTCAGGACGCGCTTCATCTCGTTCAGCGCCTTTGTCCGCTCTTTCAGGAATTGTAGCACCTGCGAACACAGCACCACATCAACCGATCTGTCTTCCACAGGCAGCGCATAGGCACTCGCCTCACGCCACTCTATCGGTGCACCGTCCACAGTGGGGAGTTCCCCTGCTACAGTCAGCATCCCCGGATTCACATCTGTGCCGATGACCTTACCTGCCCTGCCAGCGGCATAACGTGCTGCTGCGCCCGTCCCGGTTCCCACATCCACAACCGTGTCAATGGCGTTGATGTCAGCCCAATCGGCCAGTGCTTTTGCAAACGGGCCAAGAATTGCGGGAACCAGAACCTCTTCATAGCGTGCGGCGGCATCATGTGCCAGTTGCCAATCTTTCGATGTCATCTCATGACTCCATGACTCACTGTGCGATGACTCAAGCGTACACGATGCCCACACGCTTTGCAGTATAATTACTGCCTAGATCTCGCCGCGTGCAAACCCGTTCATCAGGTTCGGCGCAGCCGTGTCGAACCCGACCACATCCAGCATTCCAGCGTCGTTCGGGTCTGCGATGCTGTAGCGGTTGGCAACCATACCGACTACAATCAGCTTTGCCGGAATTCCTGTCTTCTGGCGATACTCACGTAGCGCCTGCACCGGGTGAATCTGCCCGTACCACGTTTCATTGTCTGTGTACACGATGAACGTGTCCACGTTGATGTTGTGGTCGTTCGCGTAGATCATTGGCAGGGCGCAGTCCGTGCCGCCGAATGCGAGGCCAGACGTAGCCTTCACCACCTGCTCAATCGACATCCCCGCGTGAATATCCAGTGGCATCATCTCGTGAGAGAACGCCGTGAATGTATACTGCGGTTCCGTCCGAGCTGTGACCATCGCCATTGCAGCAGCGGCCATACGCGGACTCACGTTCGGCAGGCCAGCGATATTGCCCCAGCCCATACTGCCGCTCACGTCCAGCGCGAGCATGGTGCGCTTGTTGGCTGGCTGGATGACACCAAACGCCAGTTCAAACGCTGTGTTCAGGGCGTCCATTACCTTCGGCACCGGCTTCCATGTACCGCTACCCCGGAAGCCACGCCCCGCGCCATACGTCAGTGTAGCGGCCAGTACCGCAATCGGATGCACACGGGCACGTTCCAGCCGCTCCATGTCCGTCAGCCGTTCCGTGACCAGCTTCTCCGCATCGCTCATGGGTACCAGCAGGCCATTCTTGCTCATGTTGCCCAGGTTACGGATCATGGCTGTCATCGGCATCTTCTGGAGCAGTGCGTCCCACACTTCTACCGTGTTCAGGAACTGTGTTGGGATGGCCTCGCGCACAAGGTTGTGATCCACGATAAGCTGCACAATCGTCTTCACATCCTCGGCATGCTGTGCCTGCTCGAATGCCCACACCTTACGCAGTGCTTCGTCTTCTGGCATGGTATCCGCAGTGGCCCACGCGGGCTTATCGTCCTGCGTTGCCCACTGGAACAGCGCGTCCTGGGTTTCAGTCTTCGGCTTCGGGTGAGCCAGACGCATTACGTCGCGGTGCGTCCAGCCATCACGCTGACGGTACTTCACCATCTGGTAGGCAATGCGGCTCACGTCCTGCTCGGTGTACCACTCTGCCATACCCCGGCGCAGCGCACGTCCCCACCCACGCATCTCGTTCACCATTGTGGCAAACTGAAACAGGTGCGTCCCCGTGCGGCAGACCTTCGGAATAGCCTCCATTGCCAGACGCCGCGCCTCAATGTCCGGGGCGGTGGTGGTGAGTGCCAGCGCGAAGATTGCCGGGGTGTTCTTCGGAGCACGTCCGCTCTCGCTCACGTCCACGATAGTACGTACCGTCCGCACACCATCAGCGTTGATGCACGCTACGAGCGTGGTGGCGTTTTCCTTCGTCAGGGCACGCTCGGTAGCATAGTAGCTGCCCCCCTCGCTGCCGAGGATCAGGAAACGGTTCAGGCGTCCCCACTTATCGAGTTCGAAGCTGTGGCCCCCTGCCGAATTCGTAACCTGACCGGGCAGTGCTTCGCTCTGCGGGGTGCGGTTCTGCTTCTGGATAAAAGTGATATATGGATTCTGCTTACCCATCGGGCGACCTCCTCTTCAACTCATTTTATGTCTGTAAAAAACGCGGAAATAGCCCCGATCATGCACAGGAACACCGCTTGTTTTGACAAAAACAGGGCTGTGAGCGTGAGTTGCCACGACATGTCAATCCTGATGGTAGTCGGTGAACTGTGGCTTACAACTCGTGTTTCCGCGATGTTCTCAAAATATCACAGCTTGCTATTGAATGTCAATAGGGTTCACAATGGCTCACATGCAGATCGCGCAAATATTTTGTTCGAGAATTGTTAATGCGTGATGTAAGGGAAAGGGGGAGTAGAAAAGGTGGCGCGTTGAGGCAACGCGCCACCAGATGAGCAAATCAGGCTTCAACCTTGCGCATTTCACGGATGGTCAGCACGAGCAGCACTGCCGAAATCACCAGATAGATGACGGTAAAGCTGATCCAGGGAGATACTACCGGAATTTGATTGCCTGTAGACAGCGTAATACGTGTGAAGCCGATCTGCTGCCGCTCCACGATAAACCGCTGCGACTCCAGTGCAGTAAATACCGGATTGAAGCTGGTAAGAACCTGGCTGGTATACTCGAACACCGCATTCAGAACTGGAGAGGTGTTCCCGAAGGCCCGCTGCAGCCCACCCACAATGAGGCCCAGTACAAACGGCACACCAAATCCACCCACCAGCGCCACGGTATACGTCCGCACACTGGCAGAGAGCGTGCGCGGCGCCACCGCACTGAAGTAAATGCCCACTGTGCCCAGCGCAATCGCCGTCACCGCCAGAATCACAAATGCGATAATCACTTCCTGCTGGCTCACACCGCCAAACAGGAATGCGAGACTCTGCAATGGAATTGCCGCCAGCAGCAGCAGCAGAATATAGCTGAGTGCGCTTTCCAATTTACCCATCACAAAAGACGGACTTGCCAGTAGCGTGGTACGCAGCAGATCAAACGTCTGGCGTTCGCGTTCGCCGGTGATGGCCCCGGAGGTAAACGCCGGAGCAATGAAGATAATCAGCAGCATTTCCACGCCAACCACGCCCATAAACAGCAGGCGTCCGGCACTACCGGCGGCGGCACTGCTCACGTTACTGCCAAACGAGGTGAACGTCAGGTAAATCAGCGCCATAAACCCGCTCATCAGGCCGAGGTACACCGTCAGCACGATGAAAGCCCGCATCCCACGCATACGCCCGCGCAGTTCCTTCAGCATGACCGGATTCATACGATATGCACGGAAATCCTGCACGGCGATGATTCCAGCAAACAGGGCGGCCAGCATTGCGACTGCCGAGAGCGTGTAGCCGAATACCGCCAGCAGCACGCCATTGGCTGCAATCAGTACCCACACCGACACCAGCGCCCATACTTCGCGGGCCATCAACCCCACCATGATGACCAGCAGCAGGCTCATATCAATCATCAGCAGCATCATGGTGATAGCAAGTGCAGTGTCATCGCTGCCGCTGTAGCGAAACAGGGTGGCGGCCTTCACATCTGCCAGAATGTTTGCGCCCAGCCCACCAACAATGCTTGCCGCCAGTGCCGCCACCAGCAGCACCCCGTGTAAAATCGCGCCCCAGCGCAACACTGCCGCCGCCTTGAGGATACGTGCCTCACGTGGGGTGAGCGCTTCCTGTGGTTCCGGTACCATTTCCACTCGTTCTGTCATGGGAAAACCTCTTCACGTCAATACAGACTGATTATACGCGCATTTTTGCGCGAGTGTCGTGAGCATCGGGCAAACATCAGACGCGTACAGCCGCGCCGTCAATCAACTGGTGGGGCGTCATCCGATTGGATGAATCTAGCGTGCCCTCAATATACGCCGCGTGCCAGATGTGAAATACCAGCAGCGGGTACAGCGTCCACAGGTGATAGCCGCGCTTGCTCATATGTTCGTCTATAAGGCGCGTGACCGTCTGGGGCTGGAAGTAACCCACCTTCGCTACGTTTTCTGCACTCAGGTAGGTGTCTACCAGGGGCCGCAGCGCACCCCGCAGCCACTCTGACGAGGGCGGGGCAAACCCGCGTTTGGGACGTTCCAGCACTTCATCTGGTACAAGGCCGCGCACGGCATCTTTCAGTACCCGCTTGAAGTCACCGTTGCGCAGCTTGTATTCCAGCGGCAGGCTGAACGCCAGTTCCACCAGTTCCGGGTCTTCGAAGGGCGCACGTGCTTCTATAGACATGAGCATACTCATTTTGTCCACGCGCATATTGCTATCTTCGGCCACCCAGCGCCGAAAGCTGGTGTACGCAATGCGATCTGCAAAATGGGGAGCATCTGGCTTATCCAGCAGACGAATCAACGAACTACTGACCGTGCCGTGAGCGCGAACAGCCGGCGCGTGATCTGTCATCAGATCATTCAGGCCGTCGGTACCCGTGACGCGCATCCAGGCCAGGTAACGCCGCACCGGGTCTTCATCGTGTGTGGACTTACGTGCCAGTTTTTGCAGCCCGTCAGAGGGTGCCCGCGCCAGCAATGGATCCAGCAGGCCGGTACGCAGCATTCGCGGAATGCGCAGGTATTGCGCGAGTTTCTGATCGGCACGATAGTGGGTGTAACCAAGGAACAGTTCGTCGGCGCTATCACCCGTCAGCAACACCGGAATGTCATGTACACGAGCCAGCGCGGATACATAAGCCGTCTGTACGATGGCGTGCTGTGCGACCGGCTCATCCATCGCCATGACCAGATGCGGTAACACGTCAGAAAGGGTGTTGCTCTGCTGGACTGTGATTTCATGGTGATGCGTGCCCAGCATCTCCGAGGCGCGTTTGCCATAGCGCTGGTCGACGTTGAATTTGGTGTCGTTGTTGGGGTCATCATCAAAGTTGAAGCCCACGGTAAATGTCTCTACCGGGCGACCCAGCGCACGCCCCATCAGCGCGACAACGGCTGTACTATCCACGCCACCGCTTAAAAACGCACCGATGGGTACATCGCTCATCAGGCGCATTTCCACTGCTTCGGTCAGTTTCTCGCGCACGGCGGCAACCGCCTCGTTATAGCTCATGTCGGTGTGGCGGGTGCTCATCTGCGGCACCCAATACGGGCGTACCTGTACCCCATCCCGGTTAACTACCATCAGTTCGCCGGGGCCGAGCTTTCGAATTCCTTCAAACATCGTTAGCGGAGGTGGCACATACCCCACCGCCAGATAGTGTAGCAATGCATCATCGTCCACGGCGGGACGCACACCCTCATGCAGCAGCATGGCTTTGATTTCCGACGCGAACAGGAACTCGCCGTTGTGCTGCATATAATACAGTGGCTTTTCCCCGGCGAAATCTCGAGCCAGCAGCAGTTGACCTTTGTTTTCATCCCATACGCACAATGCAAACATACCGCGCAAGCGTGAAATGACATCCACACCCCACTGTTCATAGCCATGCACGATGACCTCGGTGTCCGTATGCGTGGCAAACACGTGTCCGGTGGCTTCGAGTTCTTTGCGCAAAGTCAGATGATTGTAGATTTCGCCGTTGAACACAATCGCAACGCTGCGATCCTCGTTGAAGATGGGCATCACACCCGCGCTCAGATCAATAATCGCCAGACGACCTGCGCCAAATGCCAGCGTGCCATCTGCGCTGCGGTAGGTACCGTAACCATCCGGGCCGCGATGCGCGAGGCGCTGCGCCATGCGCTCAACCAGATCGGGATTTGCACCATCAAGAGAATAATGTCCGAAGATACCGCACATAGCGAATTGTCCTGTGCTGTGAAAAACGTCAGGCTAAGATTGTAACGTGCGGAGAGATCTTTATGGTAGGGGCATGGCCGTCACACCCCTACCATAGGAGATTAGCTCTGTGTGAGTGGGGGCTCGCCGTAAACGCCCGTTGAGTGGACGTAGACGTAGTTCTTGATGTTGATGTCACGGTCTTCGACGCCGTCGGTCATCCAGCTATACACCCAGCTTGCATCACTCACGGTCAGGTTCACACAGCCATGGCTCTGGCGATAGCCGAAGTAATCGTGCCAGTAGGAACCGTGCAGGCTAATGCCGCCATCAAAGTACATCACATGCGGCACAGACTGAAGTGCATATGCTTCCGGTGCGCCGGTAGCACCGCTCATCGGGTCAACCGGCAGGCGTGCCCACACCTCGAACAGCCCTTCGTTCGTATCATACGGGGGCAGGCCAGAGGCAATCAGCGTGGCGAACACCGGCGTATCATCTTCGTAGGCCACCATCGTCTGTTCGTAGAGGTCTACAGCTACCCAGCGGCCCGTTACACCTTCGGGGCGCTCAATCTTGCTGACTTTGCTCACAAACGTCTGCTTGACCCACTCGTTCGGGCCAATCATGTACCAGCGCCAGCCCTCGTCATCGAAAGCTGTCGCGTAGATCGTTACGACTTCATACCGCTCCAAGAAGCGGCCATACTCATTATCGCGCGGGCCACCTGGATAGCGCGATACGGCAATACGGCTCAGGTCAAGCACGAAAGCAAATTCGTGCTCCAGCCCATCGTTAATCTCCACGCCAGTGAAATTCGATGGCACAGTGTACACGGCATCACTACGGCGTACCCACTGCCCACCCTGAATCTGAATGAACTCGTTGTTGGTCAGGTCAGTAGCCGTCACAAAGTTGTAGCCAGCAGGGATGTCGCCAACAACAGGGCCGCCCGGTGCGCCATAAAGCGGGGTGGCCCCCGGCCCGACCTGCCAGAAGCTGTAAAAGCTAAGGGTGCTGGTATCCAGCGGGATTTGCTCCACGTTGCCAGGCGTCGGGTAGGCTTCAATCATCAGACGGCAACGAGCACTCAGTTCGCCCCCGTCGTTATCATCTGCACAAACTGTTGGATCATAGCTGAAGATGGGCTGTGTAAACTGCTGGGCGGCTACTGGCATCGCAGCGGCCAGCATAAACAGCACAGCTATCACAACGGTGATTCGTGTCTGCGTCAAGATCGCTATCTCCTCATTACAATATGGTTTACGGTGTGCGAAAACAAACACAGTATGAATTTTGCAGCATACGCCTGATGTGAAACTAAAAAGCAAACTCGGTTGAGCATCGAAAGGATTGAACATCAATGCCAAAGCGAAGGCGCAGACACGAATCACCGTTGTGATAGCTGTG
>JBCCQC010000185.1:0-7664 GCA_039024535.1 Chloroflexota bacterium | reverse complement strand
TACGATGCAGAGGGTGACATCGTAAAGCAAAAAGACGCCACGCACATCACACAGGCAAGTGTGGAAGCGATACTGCCACAGTTCACTGGCGATATTGAGCAGTACCCGCCGATGTACAGCGCCATCAAACAGGGCGGTAAAAAGCTGTACGAACTGGCTCGTGAGGGTAAAACCGTAGAGCGCAAAGCACGTGCTGTCTGCATAGATGCACTAAATATCGTGGAGTGGCGTGCGCCGGAATTCGTGCTGGACGTGACGTGCAGCAGCGGCACCTATATTCGCAGTCTGGCGTATGACATTGGGGAGACGCTGGATGTAGGGGCGTATCTGTCGGGCCTGGTACGGACGCGCAGCGGACGGTTTTCACTGGAAAATGCGGTCACCCTGGAAACGCTCCAGAATAGCGAAACACCCGCCGCCCATCTCATATCCCCGGCGCAGGCGCTAACAGATTACCCGTCGCTGGTATTGGCCGACGAGGATGTAACCGAGATCGTACATGGCCGACGCGCTACGCAGACTACCCCTGCCACTGACACAGAAGATCTCGCGTTTGCATATTCAGAAAATGGTGAGTTTATCGCTATCGTCAAAGCGCGGCATGGTAAGTGGTATCCACATAAGGTATTCTCTGGCGCGTGACAGGCAACCTGACAGAGAGCTTTTACAGACCCATGCAGCATGTCGATAAGCTGGAAAACCTGCAAATCGAACGCCCTTCTATGCTGGCAATCGGTGTATTTGATGGCCTGCATCGCGGGCACCAACATCTTATCCGCTCACTGGTAGAAGAAGCCCACAAAAGCGGCAACCTCGCGGGGGTGCTGACGTTCAACCCGCATCCCGATGAAGTGTTGCAAGGGCCAAAAGGCCGCTACAACCTCACCACGGTGGATGAACGCGCCAACCTGATGGCCGGGCTGGGTGCAGATTTTCTCGTGACGCATCCGTTCAACCGTGAGGTGATGCAGATACGTGCCGCAGACTTCGTAGACCGGCTGGTACAGTACCTGAACCTGTGCTGCCTGTGGGTAGGTGAGGACTTTGCGCTGGGCTACAGGCGTGAGGGCAATGTGGCCTTCCTGACAGAGCAGGGCCAGCAGAAGAACTTCACGGTAAGAGCCATTCCCCTTGTTGATTCCGAAGAAAACGTTGTTAACAGCACTGCGATCCGGGCAGCCCTGCGCGGCGGCGACCTCAACAAAGCGAATGACTGGCTGGGGCGCTCCTACAGCGTAACCGGCGAGGTCATCCACGGGCAGAAGCGCGGGCGAAAACTGGGATACCCCACAGCCAATATTGAAGTCCCGGCAGGCAAACTCATCCCGGCCAATGGCGTGTATGCGGGGTGGGCCTATGTAAACGACCAGCGTCTCATGGGCGCAACCAACGTCGGGTACAGTCCGACATTCGGCAATGAAGCCGTGACCGTCGAAACTTTCATTCTGGACTTTGACGGCGACCTCTACGGGCAGCAGATGACCTTCACATTTGAGAAGTACCTGCGCCCGGAAATGAAGTTCAACGGCCTTGAGGCACTCATTGAGCAGATGCAAAGCGACGTGGCTACCACCCGTGACCACCTGACGCAACTGGCAGGCCGCTAGAACATACTCATCTGTGTGGGGGCGTCTGCGTCCGCTGGCGGTTCCTCACCCTGTTCTGTGTCTTCAGTGGGTTCAGGTTCACTGTCTTTGTCGTCTTCCAGTTCCGTCTTCTCATAGACGGCAATATTGCCATCAGCACCGGCAACCACCACCGATTCATCTTTGCTCAGCGGCTCACCGGCGGCTACATCCGTTTCGTCAACGGGCGGCAGGTCTTCCTCATCCACGGGTTCAATCGCTACCCCTGCATAAATTTTCCCGGTTTCTTCTTCCTCATGATGATGGTGTTCATCATGATCGTGGTTATGACTATGGTGATGATGATGGGCATGATGATCGTGATGGTGGTCATGACTATGGTCATCGTGACTGTGGTCGTGGTGGTGGTGCCTATGCAGGTTAAGATCTGGCACAAAATCATCATGCAAATCTTCGGCACGCATGGTTGCTTCCAGCTTCAGTTGACGCAGTTCGTCATCTGTAAAGCCCACATCGTGCATTACGCCCACCAGCGTTTTTTCAGTTAGCGTATCGTTGCGGCGCGTCACATCCTTGTAGTGCTCCCGCAGGGACTCGCGCCAGTCGTCTGCAAAGGGGCTGCGGTTGTCATCGCTCATTGCTGTACCTCGTCGCGGCGTCCGTAGTACACGCCATAAGCCAGCAGAATGCTCTTGCCGTCTACCTCCACCATGTACCGGAAGCCGGTAAAGGTCTTTACCGCACGATAAAACGGTATCTTCATATTCGGATAGCCCCTGTATGGTTGTCACTTCCACATTTTAATCTGGCGTGGATGCATTTGCATCGTGAAGGTGCTATATTATGAACATCGTAAAGATTTTCTCTTCACAAGGGGGTAAATATGTTCAATTTTATCGGTTGGCTCATTCTGGGTGCTATCGCTGGATGGGGTGCAAGCAAGGTGATGGGAACCGCTAAACAGCAGGGTCTCGTTATGGATATTGTTGTGGGTATTGTCGGCGCATTCGTCGGCGGTTTTGTAATCTCACTGATCCCGGGTCTCAGTGCGCAGGCCACCGGCCTTAACATCCCCAGCCTGATCGTAGCGTTTGTGGGTGCGGTAATCGTGTTGTTTATCTTCAAGCGCGTGCGCAACTGAACCGTGGCACTGGCTGGCGTGATTAGGCGTCGGCCAGTGTTTGCAAAATTTCATCGGCATACAGGCCGATCCTCTGCACACCCAGCCCCTCAATCTGGTGCAGGCCTGCCTCTGTTTGCGGGAACTGCTCTGCCAGCTTCCACATAATGTCTTTCGTCAGCACCACATCACTTTCCACCCCGCGTTCTTCGCCTTTCGCTTTTCGCCACTGTTGCAGTGCCATATAACGATCTGTGATCTCCTGTGGTGGTGGTTCCGGGGCAGATGGCGGCGTTGGTGGCTTTTTCTTTTTACCCTGTGCAATCGCTGCGAGTATGGCATGGCCGTGCTTGCGGATCACACGCGGATGCAGGCCCCGTGTGCGGTCTAGCTGCCGCATGGAAGTAGGTTTCGCCTTCACCAGCCCCACAACGGTTTTGTTCGGGATGATGCGGTGAACCGGGACATCTTCATCATTCGCAACGTCCTCGCGCAGTAAATACACTTCACGCAGAATACTCAGTTCGGTTTTGTTGAACTTGTTGCGGGCGGTCAGCTTCCAGTAACCTTCCGGGTCAAACGAGGCTTCGGCAGCCGGGACGTTCTGGGCCTCCTCAAATAGCTCAAGAGCCTCGTCCCAGCGTCCCATATCTTCCAGTTCTTTCTGGAGTGTATCACGCAGACGAGGTAGGAAGTGCGTGTCCATCTGGGCATAGCGCAAGCTCCCCTGTGATAGTGGACGTTCGCCCCAGTTATCCCGCTGGTGCGATTTGTTCAACTCAATGTCGAAGTAGCTTTTCATCATGTTGGCAAGGCCGTGATAGGTATGCCCGGCAAGGCGTGCCGCCACCATTGTGTCGAACAGGTTTTTGATGCCGAAACCGTAATCCCGCTTGAACAGCATCAGGTCATACTCTGCCGCGTGGAAAATCTTCTCTATCGCCGGGTCTTCCATCAGCACGCCCAGCGGCGCAAGGTCATCAATCGCCAGCGCATCTATAATGTAGTCTTTTTCGCGGGTAGAAAGCTGCACAAGGCAAATTTCCCCCTCATAGGCATACATACTGTTGGATTCCGTATCCAGTGCGAGCATCGGAGCTTTTGATAGTTCCACGGCCAGCCAGCGTAATTGCTCGGCCTCTTCAATGTAAGTGTAGTCTGGCAGTTGTGTGGTCATAGCCACCCCCGTCGCCTGAAATAAAAGAGCATGATGATCGTCAGTAATGTCATGCCCACAGCAATCAATATGAATGAGTTCGGGTCTTCCTGTAGTGGTAGCGGCACGTTCATGCCATACACGCTGGAAATTAACGTGAGGGGCAGCATAATCACGGAAATTACCGTCAGGATGCGCATGACCTCGTTGGTGCGGTAGTTTGCCAGCATATCGGCGGTCTCTGCCAGGTTGCCCACAATCTCGAAATCCTCATCAATGAAGTCCCGCGCCTTGCTCATGTGGTCAACCAGATCACCGAAGTATTCCTCAAAATCTTCGTGAATAATGGGATGGTCAGTATTTTCGAGGTTTTCCAGCACGGGCACCTGCTGCCGGATAATACGTCGCAGCGCAATCACATCACGGCGTACCAGCGTAATCTCCCGGATGACGCCGCGTGTATCGCGCGTGAAGATGGATTCTTCGATGTCGTGGATGTTCCGGTCAATTTTGCGCAGCATCGGGAAAATGTAATCTACAAGGTTGTCAATAATCGCATAAAAGGTATGGTTCGCACCACGCCCCATGTACCGCTGGCGAATTTTCTCGTCGTTTTCGCACTGCTGGAACAGCCGTTGCAGTGGCTTGAGCGTGCCATCGTGGATAGTGACGACGTACCCGCGCCCGATGACAATATCGACCTCCTGCGCCCGCGATAGCCGCTGAACCGGATCCCACTGTGGGAAGTGCAGCACGACATACAGGTAATTATCGTCCTCGTCCAGCTTGGGCCGCTCCATTGGGCTGAGCATATCTTCAAAATTCAGCGGATGGATGAAGGGATAGTCTGCCCGCAGGGTATTTACGTCATCCGGGGTGGGGTGAACGATGTTCGTCCATGTTACGCGGTCATGTTTGAGCTTGTAAGTCGTCATGGAACATATTATCGTCTCCGCATAAACCCACTGCAACCGTGAGTTAGCACAGAACGAGACGGATCTCATGATTGACGTAAACCCGACTGAACGCCGCCTTGTGATGCTGGGGATGTTTGCCCGCCACTACACTGAACAGTTCACCGGCAGCGGTTATCCTGCCGCCGCAGATAACATTGATGCCCTGCTGACCCCCTACGAGAAGCAAACCCTGTTCCGGCTGGCGAAAAGCGTACCTGCTGGAGGTAATATCGTGGAAATCGGCTCGTTTAAAGGGGGCAGTACCTATTGCTTCGGCGCGGCCACACAGCAATCAAGGGCGCACATCCACTGTATTGACACATTCATGACAGAAAATGTCGCTGGCTCTGAAGGCACCGATACCTACCCCACATTCGAGCAGAATACAGCACCGTTTGCAGATCGCATTCATGTGATACGCGGGTTTTCACAGGATGTTGTCGATCAGATCACATTTGCGATAGACTTATTGTTTGTGGATGGTGACCACTCCTATAAGGGGGTCTCTCGGGATCTACGGTTGTACCTTCCGCACCTACGACCCGGCGGCATTCTCATTATGCACGATAGTGCCTATTCTCCTGTGCGCAGCGCCATTGATGAGCAGGTGTTGCCGCTCGAGCAGCAGCGTCTAGCTCGTCTGCCCAATCTGTATGCCGGGAGGGTGGGAGAGGCATGATTTCTCACCGTCTGCTTATCCCCGGATTAAAAAATCATGTGAACCCTGTCTTTGACACACTATGGTGATTGTGATATATTTTACAGACGAGGAAGTTTGAGGGTAATCAATCCAGTTGTAAGGTTGTTGTTACTACCCTTCCTCATTCATCACATCATTGAAACACAACGCCAACGAGAAAACTGATACAGCAACTTCCGGAGGGATTTCATAATGGCTACAGGGGGCGCGAAGGCACAGGCGGACAACACAGTTGTTGTTAGCCCGCCCAGTCGACGCGAATTTTTATACTACATCTGGGGTGCATCGCTGCTTCTCCTGCTGGGCGAAGCAGGCGCAGGCATCATCTGGTTCGCGTACCCGCGATTTGCAGAGGGTACATTCGGCGGAACATTTGCGTTTCCACCGGAGTTAGTCCCAGTTGCAGGCGGTACACCTGAAGAAGTACCGGCAGGGCGCTTCCATATCGCTCATCTGGAAGATGAGAGCCTGGTGGCCCTGTACGCAGTTTGTACGCACCTGGGTTGTCTACCCAAGTGGACACCACTCGAAGAGCGCTTCGAGTGCCCGTGCCACGGTTCCAAGTTCGAGCGCAGTGGCCTGTACATTGAGGGGCCGGCACCGCGCAGCATGGATCGTTTCGTGACGACCGTCACGTTCGATGATGGCACGGTAGAGACGACCAACGAATCTGGCGATCCGATTCAACTACAGGGCCGCCGTATTGCCAGCATCGATGTAGACACCGGCACGCGCATTCGTCGTGACGGCAAAGTTTAAACACGTAAACAAAATAATTTAACGTAAGTGAGAGTGGAGAGAGTGTAATGGGTAAATCCGTACTTCCCTTCCCGTCGTTTCTCGATGACGTGAAGGAAAAGGGATTCCGCAAAGCGACATACGAAGGCGTTGATGCCGTCGTGGAATATGTCACAGCAGGTATGAACGTACAGGACATCCGTGAGGCACTGCGTGGCGAGGCACCAAGCCGCCGCCCGAACCCGCGTCTGCAACCCCATGCAGATACGTTCTGGCTTCACATGCGTCCGGCGTACTTCCACCGCGATATGACCGGCATCTACCCGACGTTCCGCCTCGGCTGGCTGTCTACATACTTCGTGGTGTTCGAGACGATCACAGGCCTGTTCCTGATGATCTGGTACACGCCATCGCCAGAAATCGCCTATGGCAACATGCTGAATATCCTCAGCAACGTGCCGTTCGGTAAATTTATGCGTGACCTGCACCGCCTCGGCGCAGAAGCAATGGTTATTATCGTGTTCCTGCACATGCTCAGGACGTTCTATACCGGCAGCTACAAAAAGCCACGTCAGTTTACATGGCTGACGGGCGTCATTTTGCTCCTGCTGACGCTGTTCCTCAGCTTTAGTGGCTACCTGCTGCCGTGGGATCAGCTTGCACTGTGGGCTGTGACAATTGGTGCATCAATGGTAGAAGCAGCACCCGGCCTTGGCGATCAGCTTAACCTGCTGGTACGTGGTGGCCCGGACATGGGCGCGAACGGCCTGCTGCGCTGGTACCTGGCTCACGTTCTGCTGGTACCGCTGCTGCTGTTCATCTTTACTGGTGTTCACTACTACAAGGTAATCATCCAC
The DNA here is from genome assembly GCA_039024535.1 of Chloroflexota bacterium. Taxonomy (GTDB): domain Bacteria; phylum Chloroflexota; class Anaerolineae; order Aggregatilineales; family Phototrophicaceae; genus DAOTTY01. Next base: position 551 of record JBCCQC010000185.1, on the reverse strand, counting down.
GGGCACAGCCTGCCACCGCAGAAGGAAAACATTGGTGAGGACACCGCCAAGCGTGTTCCGCTGGATAAGCGTGTGTACTTCATTCCAGACGTGTTGACGATGGAAATGATGTGGATTGCTGTGACGACATTTGTACTGGTCGTGATGGCGACATGGTTCTTTAAGGCCCCGCTGGAAAGCCACGCTGACCCGCAAAATACGCCACTGCATACACTGGCCCCGTGGTACTTCCTGTGGATTCAGGGCGCACTCAAGCTGGGTGACAAGGTGTTCTGGGGTATTGTATTCCCCGGCATCGTATTCGGCTTCCTCGCAATCATGCCATACATTGACGCAACGCCAAGCCGCCGCTATGCCGACCGCCGTTTTGCACTGTCCGTAAGCTACGTGTTGCTGTCTGCGCTGGTAGTGTTCACATACTGGGGGCTACCAACAGTCGGCGTGGCAACATCCGGTGACATTGAGGTTCTGGCCGAAATGATCCCCGGTGAGCACGCTGGTGTAGTAGCCCGGTTGCAACTGATCGAAGGCAATTGGACGTAGTACACCAG
>JBCCQC010000184.1:0-7664 GCA_039024535.1 Chloroflexota bacterium | reverse complement strand
TTGTCACAGCAAATTTTGTAAAGCCACACGAACTGGACGCCCTGCGCAATGACGGTGCCGTGGGAGACATCGCACTGCAAATGTTCTGTGAAGATGGCACGCTGTACCCGCACGCACTCAACGACCGCGTGATTGGCATCAAACTGGACGACTTGCGTAACATCCCACTGACGATTGCCGTGGCAACAGGCGTAGATAAAGCCCGTGCAATCCTCGGCGGCATTCGTTCCGGGGCACTGGATGTGCTGTGTACCGATGATCGCACTGCCAATCAAATCCTTGAACTGAACTGACCGTTTAACGAACACGGAGCAAACACAATGAAACAGATTCTAACTCTCACCCATCACGACGCCATGACCATCATTGAGGCGGCACGCAAACATCTCGAAGCAGGCGATAAAGGCGCAGCGGTTGCCGTCACCGATGCCCACGGCGAACTGATTGCCTTCCTCCGCACAGAAGGCTGTCCGCTGCCATCCATCAACAACGCCATCAATAAAGCATTTACAGCAGCCAGAGAGCGAAAATCATCCAGAGAACTGGGCGAAGCCTCCCGCAATGAAGATTTCCCGATGACCAATTTTGGCGACCTGCGCTACACCGCATGGGGTGGCGGGATGCCCATTGTGCGTGAGGGGCAGGTTGTAGGTGCGGTCGGCGTCAGCGGCCTGCCAGAAGCTGAAGATATGGAAATCGTCGCTATGCTGGTGGATATGGTGAAATAACCTGCCACCGTACAAACTCGCAATCACCCCATGCAGCACCCTCCCTGGCAACCGGTTCCCACCACCACTCACAAACGGGGAGGGCACTGTACTTTCGGGTCATCTGCTCTAACAGCGCCACCCACCACCGAACAAATCTACCTCTATTAGCAAAATATAACCCTATTATCAATTTCCTGACACAAAAGAGGACTATGGTCACATGACAGTATTCATGAAAACCGTATAATCAAGATAACATCCATCAAGTCTTGAGACTTAAGTATGCGACAGTACCTGTCAAAGTTGACTTTTATTCTCACGGTCTTACTTCTCATGATGGCCCTTTCGCATCATACGGCAAATGCAGCCGGTGTGGTGGGCAACGGCACCCCCACAAGCTGTACAGAAACCGCCCTGCGCAATGCAATCCAGGGTGGGGGCACCATCAGCTTTAACTGCGGCCCCAATAACCACACCATCACCATCACTCAAGAACTGTACTTCACCGGTGCAGATGCCACGCTGGACGGCGGCAACAAAATTACCCTCAAAGGCACCCCCGGTGTACACATCATCCGCTTTCAAGCACTGGGGGCACCGGGTGAGCCTATCGTCCTGACCCTGAAAAACCTGACCATCCGCGATGCCTTCCGTCAGGGCAACCAGCGCGATTCTAACGGCGCGGCAGTCTATGCCACCAACAACATTCAGGAATATTTCAACCTGGATCGACGACCAACACTCGTCGTAGACAATGTAACCTTCACAAATAATGTGAGCGTGCAAACTAATACCAGCGTTGCCGGATATGACTACGGTGGCGGCGCTATCATGGTATGGGGCACGAACCTCATCGTCCGCAACAGCCGCTTCTTCAACAACCGCTCCGAAGGCGGCGGCGGCGGCGGCATTCACGTCCTCGATGGTCGCCTTACACTCGACAACACACTGTTCCGTGGCAACGTGACCACCACCAGCAGCAGCACAAACCTCAACAGCGGGTGGGGTGGCGCATTCTATGTAGACAATGGCGGACATACCGGGGGCCGCGTCATAATCAAGAATACAACCTTCGAAAACAACCTCGCGGGAGCACGCGGTGGGGTTGCCTACATTGACCTGTACCTGCACCTTAACCAGTCCATGACCATCGAAGGATCAAGATTCATCGGCAACCGCGTAGAAAACCCGCGCTTCGCCAGCGCCGGTGCCATCGTCACCAACGGCATCAACATCAACCAGGGTGGCCGCGTGGACGTGTCGATCAAAAACAGCCTCTTCCAGAACAACGTGTCACGCGGTGAGGGCAACGGCAACGGCAATCGAGGCGGCGAAGCAGGCGCCCTGCGTCTATCCGGGCAATACACCACCATCGCCAACACCACCTTTATCGGCAACCGTGCCGAGGGCGAATGCAGCAACTGCTGGAATGCCAGCGGTGGCGCAATGTTCGTAGCAAACACCCCCGGCCCCGTGCGCATCATGAACAGCGTATTCGCCAACAACTACTCTGGCTGGGGTGCAGCAGGCATCAACGCTGGCGGCGGCAACGTCATTGTAGATAACAGCATCTTCTACAACAACATTGCCTTCCGTCTGGGGCGCACCAACAATGATGCAGCACCATGGCACTGCCGGGAAACCATGCAGGGCGGCAGTAACAACATTCAATTCCCCATCAACGATGACGGCCCCGCCTGCCGCCCCAACGTGATGACCGTAAACCCCCTGCTGGGTGACTTACAGGGGCTGGGGCTTACTTTAAGACCGAACAGCCCCGCTATCGACGCCGGCAACAACGCCATCTGCGCTGCGGCACCCGTCAGCGGGCTTGACGCCAACGGCATCGCCCGTCCGCTGGGCACACGATGTGACCTCGGCGCACTGGAGTTCATTCCAAACGTAGATACCAACAACGACGGCATTGTCTCCCCAGCAGATGTCATCAGCGTACTGAACGGGCTGGGTAGCAATGCTGCCAACCTTGACATTGACGGGGACGGCAACGTGACAGGGGCAGACGCCGATCTCGTGGCAAACTTCATCGGCACCACACTGGACTGAGCTAACCGTCAGTCCCGCGCCACACCAGAGATGACCATGCAGAGCAATCCTGCGTGGTCATTACCCCCGGATTCTGGTAGCTACGGCCACCGAACTTTCCCGCCTGCACAATTGCACATTCTGGCTTATCATCATGGCAAGGCCATCACCGAGAGTAAGCCACAGTGAGCCATAAGCGCGATAACTTTGACTATATATGGATATTTATGGGCAGCGGCGCACGCACGCCCACAGCGGTATTTACGACCTATGAAGAGGCAGATACATGGATCCGCGAAAATGGGCTGTACGGTTATCTTTCGGAGTACCCGGTAGGCATCAGTGTATACGATTGGGCCATAGCGTGTGGCTACCATAAACCCGGTAAACCGCATCACTTTTCGCGGCCACACATCCAGCAGTTCGGTAGCGCCTATCTGGAACATCATCACTATGCTCACCCGCACCATCAATACCTCGATCATGTCCTGCATCATGTGCCGGGTAAGATCAAACAATCCGTCCTGCACGCATACCCGCATGTGCGCCTGCAACCGGAAGACGGCTTCATCCCACTGGCACAGTGCAACCTTGTGATGCTCGTCGGCATGACCGGCAGTGGCAAATCCACCACGCTGCAACACCTGCGCAACGACGCAACCCTCAACTTCACGGAAGCCATTCCGAGCCGCCGCCAGCTTGCCGACCTGATCCTGATCCCGACCGCACAACACCTCAAAAACGAGCCAATTGCCCCGGTGAAAGAGCGCGTCACCCGGTTCGAATACACCCGCCACTTCCGGGATAGCTTCGCGCCCGGTGGCACCGCAGAGGCATTCACGTGGCTCTACTGCGACCTGCCACAAACCCTCATTCTCTCCGAAGGGGTGCGCGGCCAGAACGAAATTGACTACGTGCTGGAACACACCCGCTGGCGCATCGCCGAATTGTGGGTAGACCCCGTAACGCGGCTCCAGCGGCTCAGCAGTCGCAATGAAGCCTTCGATGCTGTGACAGATGCCAGTGCAGAAGACCTCACTTTCCTGCCAGACGACCGCATAGACGAAGTGCGCCATGCCCTTGCCAACGGCACCATCACGCCAGAAGCCATAACCACCGTCCGCGCAGAGACAATCAGCTATGGCAATCAGCCCTATGACGCGCATAATCAGACGGAAAACTACCACTGCTTCACCATAGACAACTTAACACCACCAGCAGTGGCACAGCAGGTCACTACGTGGATAAAAACAGGGGAAGTGCAATGAACAGATTATGGGTAGGGCTACTGGCCCTGCTGCTATCGCTGGCATGTACTGCCAACCCGGTCGTTATCGTCACACCGGGAGCGAACACCGGCACCAGCGGCAACACCGCGCCATCTGGCGGCAGCAACAACAGCGTATCGGCACCCTCCGGGGAACAGGGCCGCGTGGTCAACGTCATCGACGGCGACACGATTGACGTAAACATCAACGGCGAGGTCGTCCGCATTCGCTACCTCGGCATGAACACCACCGAACGCGGCGAAACCTGCTACAACGAAGGCCGCGACGCCAACGCCGCCCTTGTCGCCGGGCAGATTGTCACGCTGGTACCGGATCGTGAGACAGAAGACCGCTTCGGACGCGCACTGCGCTATGTATACGTAGGCAACACCTTCGTCAATGCAGAACTGGTGCGCCAGGGCTGGGCAGAAGCCGTAATGTACGAACCCAACGACGCCCACTGGCAGGAACTCATCGCCATAGAGCAAGAAGCAACCAGAGCTGGCCGGGGCTGCCACGGCATCTCCACGCTGTTCGATGACAGCACCTACAGCCGCTAGCGGGGGATATGCCATGTGGAAGCATACACTTATTGTAGGCCTGCTGTTGATGGGTGTGCGCGTACATGCGCAAACACCGGCTCCGCCAGAAACTGAGATCACAGTCATCGTTGTCGGGGATATTGCAAGCTGCGAGTTGAATCTGGACGACCAGACCGCCGAACTTGCCGATAGATTGAATGCACAACACCCCATAGACCTCGTCGCCACAGTTGGCGATCACGTTCACCCGGATGCGACCACACAGGCCTATGCCGACTGCTACGCGCCAACATGGGGCCGCTATCGTGAAATCACACTGCCCGCCATCGGCAACCACGACCGCCCGACTCGCGCCACACTGGACTACTTTAATCTGCCAGATAACGAAACACTACCCGGTACGCTCGACCTCACACTGTACGACTACGGCGTTTACAGTGTCGCGCTGGACACATGGTTGTTCGTCTTCCTGAACATTGATGTGCCAACCACTATCCGCGAACAGCAGCGCACATGGCTGGATACCACACTGGCCGCCTCAGATGCAGCGTGTACAGCGGCATTCTGGCATCAGCCGTTGTTCAGTTCTGGCACGCACGGCGGCTACACACCGGTGCGCGAGTTCTGGCAAATACTGGAAACACACGGCGCAGATCTCGTATTCAACGGCCATGACCACCACTACGAACGCTTCGAGCCGCAAACGTCCATCGGGCAGGCGTGGCCCACCGGCATCCAGCAGTTTGTGGTAGGCACCGGCGGCTATTACCTCTACGACGTGGGAACACCACTTGCCAACAGCGCATTCCACCTGGAGCAGGAATGGGGCGTGCTCGAACTGACGCTCTATACCAGCGCCTACTCATGGAAGTTCATCAACCTTGACGATGAGGTTATGGACGGTGGGGCGCTGGCCTGCCGCTAACGCAAATTGTCATCACAGCGTGTGAAAATCACGCCCCATTTCTGTTAAAATCGTCAGAAAGATGTTCGCTGAACTGGAGTTATTGTTATGAACGATCTGCACCACCTTTCCCCCGCATGGACGCACCTCACCAGAATGCAACCCGTCCGCGCCGAGGGCATTTACTACTACGACGCCGACGATAACCAGTGGATTGACTTTACCGCAGGCATCGGCGTGGTGAACACCGGCCACTGTCACCCGCGCGTCGTAAAAGCCATCCAGGAACAGGCCGCAAAGCTCATCCACGGCCAGATCAACACCGTCATCTCGCCGCAGGCCGTCGCATGTGTAAACGAACTGAACACCATCACCCCCGACCACATCGACTGCTTCTTCCTCTCCAACAGCGGGGCAGAAGCCACCGAAGGCGCGGTTAAGCTGGCAAAGCAGGCCACAGGCCGCACCAACGTGATCACATTCCAGGGCAGCTTCCACGGGCGCACCGCACTCACCATGTCCATGACAAACTCAAAAACCATCTACCGCGCCGGGTACCAGCCACTGCCACCGGGGACGTTTGTAGCGCCATTCCCCTACGTGTGCGGCTACAGGGGCATGAGCGAAGACCACGTGATTGACTTCTGCATGGATCAACTCAAGCTGCTGCTCAAATCGCAGACGGCCCCACACGAAACCGCCGCACTCGTCATCGAACCGGTACTCGGCGAAGGTGGATACATCCCGGCCCCGCCCCGCTTTATGCAGGAAGCCCGCGAACTGTGCCGCGAACACGGCATTCTATTCATAGCCGACGAAGTACAGAGCGGCTTCGGGCGCACCGGCACCATGTTCTGCTTCGAGCAATCCAACATAGACCCGGACATCGTCATTATGGCAAAGGGCATCGGCAGCGGGTTCCCCATCAGCGCCATCGGTGCCTCCCGTGAACTGATGGAAAAGTGGACACCCGGCAGTCACGGCGGCACCTACGGCGGCAACGCACTGGCCGCAGCCACCGCCGTAGAAACCATCCGCGTCATCAAAGACGAAAAACTGCCAGAAAACGCCGCAGCAATGGGCGAATACCTCACCGCACGCCTGCGCGACGTACAGCAGCAATTCCCGCTAATTGGCGATGTGCGCGGCCCCGGCCTCATGGTCGGTGTAGAGTTCCGGGACGAGAACCACAACCCGCTGCCGGACGTAATGAAAGCGGTACTCCACGGCTGCCTGGATCGCCGTCTGATGCTGCTCTCCTGTGGAAGTTACGGCAACACCCTGCGCTGGATCCCACCGCTGATTGTGACGCAAGAGCAGATCGACACCGCTGTGGATCTATTCGCAGAAGCCGTTGCACAGGCCGTCGGCATAGCAGAACCGGCTCCGGGTGATTAAATGCTCGCTGGCGAGGCGCGATGCCTCGCCCACGCTTCTGTTTCAATCCTGTGATGAAAATTGCGCTGCGCATAAACTCCCGCTACAGTGTAGAGGCAAAACGTTCTCACGTAATTAAAAGGACAGCTTCCTCATGCGCAAATTATTGCCCCTCACACTGACGCTCATTACCCTGATGCTTTTCGCTGGCATCACCACCGCCCAGGACGACACCCTCGATGACCTGCGGGATTACCTGCTCGGTGATGAATCAGCAGACAACGACCCCGACCTGCCCCCACGCACCGATACCATCACCCTCACAGATCACAGCGGCGGCTTCCAGGCTGCAATCGATGAACTCATAACCCTCGGCCTCATTCCCGATGGCGGCGCTCTGGTCTTCCAGGAAGACCGCGTGTTCGCCAATGCAGCCGGCTCCGGCTACGTCTCGCTGGCAACCGGCTCCCCCTTCCCGGATGTAGTGATGGCGGGTGAAATTGACTTCTCCTCCAGCTCAACTGAACTGGAATCGTGCGGCCTCACCTCCCGCATGACGGGCAACACCAACCGCCTCGATGATTTTCTGACGGTAAGCGTGTCGAATCAGGGGTTTGGTTACGTGCTGGACACACAACTACCCGATGAAGACGGGTTCGCCGGGTTTGGTGATCTCACCTTCAGTATCGACGCACCCAACCATGTGCTCTACATCGTGCAGGACGGCGAAGTGTCAGTCTTTCTGGATGGAGAACTGGTGCTCAGCGGGTTCGAAGTCACCGACCGCAGCGGATTTTACGGCCTCGGCATGATTAGCGAC
>JBCCQC010000183.1:0-7683 GCA_039024535.1 Chloroflexota bacterium | reverse complement strand
CGCCGCCTTCCCCGTGGAACTCGTTGCCGCCGGGTTCAAAGTTCTCGGACTGTTTGAAGTAGGGGAGTACGTCTGCGTAGCTCCAGCCCGTGTTACCATATGAGGCCCAGCGGTCGTAGTCCTCAGCGTGGCCGCGCACATACAGCATACTGTTCACGCTGCTGCTGCCGCCCAGCAGTTTGCCGCGTGGTTGATCCATTTCGCGGTTATGAGCATACGGCTGTGGAACCGTTTTGAACCCCCAATCGTGGTCATTCCGCACGCCGTCTTTATAGCCGTGGTTCGGGTTGAGTACGTGCGGGTCATCATCGGTGCCACCGGCTTCCAGCAGCAGCACGCGCACAGTTTCATCTGCGCTCAGGCGGTTTGCAAGCACGCACCCCGCAGACCCGGCCCCGATAATGATGTAGTCGAACGTTGCTGCCATGTTAAAGACCCCCCAGCTTGATGTGTACTGATTTCGTCTGCAAAAATTCGTCCAGCCCCTCGCGGCCCAGTTCACGGCCATAGCCGCTCTGCTTATAGCCACCCCACGGCATTTCCAGCCGCTCTGCGCCATAGCCGTTAATCCACACCGTCCCGGCACGGAGTCCGCGTGCCATGTGCAGTGCCGTGTCGATGTTTTTCGTCCACACACCGGCACCGAGTCCGTACTGTGTGTCATTTGCGATTTTCAGTGCTTCGGCGGCATCGGCAAAAGGCATCACTGCCGCCACCGGCCCGAAAATTTCCTCCTGCGCGATGCTCATCTCGTTGGTTACGTTCGTAAAAATCGTCGGTGGCAGGTACGCACCACGATCAAATGGCGCGACGGTCAGACGTTCGCCACCCAGCACTACCCGTGCGCCCTCGGCTTTGCCGCGAGCAATGTAGTTCATCACGGTATTCAGATGATCTTCCGATACCATCGAGCCGAGCACGGCGTCCTCTGCCAGCGGATCGGCAATTTTCATTGACTGCGCGTGTGCCGCCAGCCGTTCCGTGAACTCGTCCACGGCGCTTGCTTCTACCAGCAGCCGTGAGCTTGCCGTACACACCTGCCCCAGATGCCAGAAAACCCCGAAGGCGGCATCCGCAGCGGCGGCGTCAATATCGGCATCGGCAAACACAATCAACGGCGACTTACCGCCGAGTTCAAGATGTACCGGCTTGAGCGTGGATGAGGCTTTCTCTGCGATAATGCGCCCGGAGTGTGTACTGCCGGTAAACGAAATGTGGTCAATATCCGGGTGGGTGGTGAGCGTATCGCCAATGTCGGCTACATCCCCGACGACGCAGTTATACACACCATCCGGCAGGCCAGCTTCTTTCAAGATGGCGCCCAGTTCCAGCGCAGTAACCGGGGTTTTACTGTCCGGCTTGACGACCATCGTGCATCCGGCGGCAATTGCGGGGCATACTTTCCATGTCGCCTCACCCAGAGGGAAATTCCACGGCACAATCAGGCTGCATACGCCAATCGGCTCTTTCAGCGTCACACCCATCTGACTGACATTGAAACTGAAACTGTCGCCGTGAATATCACGGGCGAGGCCCGCAAAATAGCGAAAGGTACGCGCGGCGCTGTTGGCAAAGTTGCGCGTATAGCGCAGTGGCGTGCCCGTGGTGGCATACTCCCACCATGCAATTTCCTCGGCGCGTTCCAGCACAATATCTGCCGTGCGCAGCATGATGTTAGCGCGTTCTTCGCTATCCATACCTGTCCACACGCCGCTGTCAAAAGCGGTGCGGGCAGCCTGCACAGCGCGTTCGGCGTCGGCATGGCTGGCTAACGAGAATGTACCGACGAGTTCACCATTGGCCGGGTTGGTGCGTTTATAGGTGCGGTTGTTTTCGGCAGGTGTCCATACGCCGTTGATAAAAAGCTGTCTGGTGATGGGTGATGTCATGGGGTGTGCGGATCCGATGAGTTCAAAAGTAAGCGGCTGTGTTGTGGCGATGCTGTCGATTCACGGATTTCAAGCTGTACGGGTACCAGTTCACGGATGGGCGGCAGCGAGTTATCCTCAACAAGGGCGAGCAGGGCGCTCACGGTGCGCTGGCCTATCTCATGGAGTGGCTGCCGTACTGTGGTCAGGCGTGGGGTGGTGATGAGGGATGAGCGCAGGCCATCAAACCCGGTGATGGAAATATCGTCCGGGAGGCGCAGGCCACGTTCTGTTGCCGCAACCATTGCATCTACCGCCACCACATCATGGAAAGAGAACACAGCGGTGGGTGGGTGGGGCAGATCCAGTAGCGTGTTCATGGCGTGGTAGCCGCTGCGCTGTTCAATGGCTGTGTCTACAACAAGGTCGTTAATCAGCGGCAGGTCGGCTTCTTCCAGTGCGGCCCGGTACCCCGCAAAACGATCTACGTTGGTGGTGCCCAGCGCGGGCCGCAGCATAAACCCGATGCGGTCGTGCCCGAGTTGAATGAGGTGCTGCGTGATGGCCTTTGCCCCTGCAAAATTATCCGGCGCGATGTAAGAGGTGCCTTCACGCTCAGAGCGGCGCCCGATGATGATGTAGGGCATGTTTTCGCGTTCCAGCAGGTCAATCATGCTGCGCATCTCGCTTGACCACAGCAAAATCATGCCGTCCACCTCGCGGGAGCGGCAGACGCGCGTGAGATTGGCAATCGGGTTATCAACGGATGTGTATAGAATCAGGTTGGTATCGTGCTGCTCCGCAGTGAGCGCCGCACCGGGGATAATTTCTGCCAGATACTCGCTGATGTACACGATAGACTCACTCATGATGATGCCGATTTTATCGGTGCGGCCCCGGCGCAGGTTGCGTGCTGCTGTGTTGGGATGGTAGCCCATCTCTTGCGCGGTTTGCAGCACAAGGTCGCGCGTCTGCGAAGACACATCTGCGTAGCCGTTCAGTGCCTTCGAGATGGTGGAAATGGAAATGCCGAGTTTCTTCGAAATGTCTTCAATGGTGACGGTCATGGTGTTTACCGAAATCGTTTTCGCTAAAGGTACTCATTTGCTGCGGGAATTGCAAGCACATCCGGTGATTCCGGTGGGGTGGAACCTTCATCTGCGCCTCATGAACCCCTGCTAGACTGACCTGCAACGCGTGTAAGGGCATGGCACGCCATACCCCTACCGGGTACACACGGATGATTGTCAGAACAGAGAATTGAGCGGGACTTATGATGGAACAGAAAACCTGCCTCATTGTGGGGGCGGGCATGGCTGGCCTGATTGCGGCGACAGAATTGCAGAATGCAGGCTGGTCAGTCACAGTGCTGGATAAAGGGCGCGGCGTGGGCGGACGCACGGCCAACAGGCGCTTCGGTGGGGCCAGTTTTGACCACGGCGCACAGTATTTCACCGTCCGTGACGAGCGTTTTCAGGCATATGTGGAACAATGGCTGGTCGCCGGTTCAGTTAAAGAGTGGGCACGCGGCTTCGAAAATCATGAGGGCGAAAGCAGCAGCGGTAAATACCCGCGCTATGCAGGCGTAAACGGTATGACTGGCATGGCGAAAGCCCTTGCCGAAGGACTGGATGTTCATACCAGCATGACGGTCAGGCAGATTGATGTGGTGGATGGGCACTGGCAACTGACGGTGGAACCCTATGGCGCAGACGAACCCGAAATACACACTGCCGATGCGCTCATCATGACGCCACCGGCAGAGCAAACCCTTACGCTGATGCGCAGCGGCAACGTGGCCCTGCCAGATGAAGCGATTGGCGCACTGGAAGCGATCACGTTTAACCCGTGTTTTGCCGTGATGGTGCTGCTGGACAAGCCCGGTAAGATCCCGGCACCGGGTGGTATCTTCATGCCGGGAGAGCCGATTAGCTGGATGTCTGATAACCAGCAGAAGGGTATTTCAGAGCCACCAGCCATCACCATTCACGCCGGGCCAGAGTTCACACGCACACACTACGACGACGACCGCACAGATGTCGCGCATATGCTGATTGACGCCGCCCGTGATTATCTGGGTGATGCCAATGTGGTGGGTTTTCAGGTGCAGCGCTGGAAGTATAGCCAGCCCGTGAACATGCACCCGGAAAAAACCCTGTTTGTAGACACGCCCGCGCCGGTCGCTTTTGCCGGGGATGCGTTTAACGGCGCAAAAGTCGAAGGTGCGGCACTCAGTGGGATGGCCGCTGCACACAAACTGATCAAGGCATTGGGCTGACCGCCGCACATGAAGGATCGACAGAACAATATGAAACTCATCTTACTTTCCAACATCGCCGCAACGCTGATTATGGTGGGGGTCATCTGGTTTGTGCAGGTGGTGCATTACCCGCTTTACAGCCGCATCAACCCGGATGCCTTCCCGAACTACGAAGTCGCCCATGTCAATCTGGTTACGCTGGTGGTTGGCCCGGCCATGTTTATTGAGGCGGGGACGGCCATATTACTGCTGCTCAGTCCGCCGGATAATGTGCCGCTGTGGGTGCTGATATTGGGGCTGGTGCTGGTTGGCATCATCTGGGCTGTGACGGTATTCGTCAACGTGCCGCAGCATAATCAACTGTCGTTCCAGTTCGATGAAGGGGTTCACCGGGCACTTGTTATGTCTAACTGGATACGAACTGTGGCATGGAGCGCACGTGGCATCCTGATGCTGTGGGTACTCAGCCGGTTGATGGTGTGACGATGACAACAACACTCTACTCATGGAACGTGAACGGCATTCGTGCCGCACAGAAAAAGGGCTTTCTGGACTGGCTCAACACCACACAACCGGACATTCTCGGTGTGCAGGAAACCAAAGCCGCCCCGGAACAGTTAGACGACGAGTTACTGAAACCGGAGGGCTATCACTCGTTCTGGGCGGTGAGCACAGTCAAAAAAGGTTACAGCGGCGTGGGACTCTACACGAAAAAAGAGCCGCTCAAGGTCGAAACAGGCCTCGGCATCGAAGAATACGACGTGGAAGGGCGCACGATTGTTGCGCACTACGACGATTTTGTGATTCTGACCGCGTATTTTCCCAACGGCAGTCGCGATCACTCCCGTGTGCCGTACAAGATGGCCTATAAAGCCGCGTTTCTGGACACCATCAACGTCCTGCGCAGCGATGGCAAGCGCGTGATTTTCTTCGGGGATGTGAACACCGCCCACAACGAGATTGATCTGGCACGTCCGAAGCAGAATGTGAAAACCACTGGCTTTCTGCCAGAGGAGCGGGTGTGGCTGGACGAAATCGTGGAGCAGAACTGGATTGACATTTACCGCGAGCGTAACCCGGAGCAGGAAGGCGCGTATACATGGTGGAGCTATCGCGGTGGCGCACGCGAGAAGAATGTGGGCTGGCGCATCGACTACTTCTGGATTTCCGAGGATGTGCGCGACCATGTGGTAGACGCACAGATTCACGCCGATGTGATGGGCAGTGACCACTGTCCGCTATCGCTGACGCTGGATTTTTAGCACGGATGGGTAAGTTCATTCTCCCACGCAAAATCAAGCTCACCGCGCACGGCCAGAGCAATGTGTTCACGAAAGGCCCTGTAGAACGGGCGGAACATGTCTTAATGAAGGCCTTTATATGGGCTTTATACCTGCCGGAGTACCCTGACCTCACCGTGGAAGTGCGCGTGGGCGACCGTTACAAGCCGGATGTGGTGGCTGTGGATGAGGCGCTGGCCATCAAAGACGCCAACGGCGCGTTCACCTTCTGGGGCGAGAGTGGGCGCGTGGGTGAGGACAAGATTTTCTCGCTGGCGAAACGCTTCCCCACCACGCATTTTGCCATCGCAAAGTGGGAGAAAAACCTGCGCCCACTGGAAAAAATGGTGCGCGAGGCCGTCAATGCCCGTGAGCGCACCGCCCCGTTTGATCTGCTGCGCTTTCAGGACGGCGATGCTGACCGTTTCATTGATGAGCGCGGCAACCTCACGCTCACGCATGACGACCTCTCCGACTGGATCCGCATTTTGCCGGAACGGAGCACCCTATAGCCATCTGACCCATACAGCGCCCCTCCATGTAGTCAGTGCGAGATCAGCGAAGTAGGGTTAAAATTCCCCGGAGATTCTACAGACTGGGCAGGAGGCGCTATGAAGGCTCTCACACGATACGTTGAATGGAAAGCCATCCCGATTGCGGGGCTGGCCGGTGGCACGGCATATCTGCTGCTGATGCTGGCCCTGCTGCCGGTAACATCCGGGGCGCAGCCGGTGCTGATGCTGCGCTATTTTGCCTCGCTGGTGATGGGGCAGGAAGTCATCACGCAGGAAAGCGCCGCCTCACTGGTCGTCGGAATTCTCGTGCATTATGTGCTGTCGATCTTCTTTGCGCTGGTGATTGCCATTGTGGTGCATCGCTGGGGAATGCTGGTGGGCATCGTGGGCGGGGCAGTGCTGGGCCTGTCATTCTATGGGATTAACCTGTACACGATGACGCTGATTTTCCCGTGGTTTTTTGCGATGCACGGTGTGCTGCTGGCAGCGGCTCATGTGCTGTATGGAGCGGTTGCTGGCGGGGTATACGAAATCTTCGATCACTACGATGAAGGGCTGAAACCAGCCGGGGAGGTGGCATAATGCGCGATGTCGGCAGAATTCTCATCGGGCTGGCGATTGCAGCCTTCTCGCTTATCTCGTTTTTTGCGTCACAGGAGTACAACCCCATCACCGGGGAAAACCAGTTCGTCAGCCTCACCCCACGTCAGGAAATTGCGCTGGGGTTGCAGTCCGCGCCAGATTTAATCCAGCAATATGGCGGCGTCTTTCAGGATCAACGGGCGCAAATCCTTGTAGACGACATCGGCTTTGATCTGGTGCAGAACAGTGTCGCCAGCGATACGCCGTGGCAGTTTGAGTTTACCGTGCTCAGTGACCCGCAGACGGTGAACGCCTTTGCACTGCCGGGAGGACAGGTGTTTATTACCACGGCGCTTTTAGGTCGCATGGATCGTGAAGATCAGGTGGCTGCTGTGCTGGCCCACGAAATTGTGCATGTGCTGGCGCGTCATGGCGCACAGCGTCTTGCCCAGAGCGAACTCACTAATGGGCTTATTGGTGCGGTTGCGGTTGCTTCTGAAGATGCTGGTGCGGTTCAGACTGCTGCTGTTGTGGGCCAGCTTGTGAATTTGCAGTACGGGCGCGACGACGAAATCCAGTCGGATACGCTGGGTGTGTGCTTGATGATTGATGCCGGGTATGACCCCACCGGCATGATTGAAGTGCAGCAAATACTGGCGCAGGCCAGCCAGGGCGGTAGACCGCCAGAGTTCCTGAGTACACACCCCAGCCCGGATAACCGTATTCAGCGCATCCAGCAGGCCATTGCAGATGCACCTGCCGGGTGCCCATAAAATCAACCGGGTACGGCTATCACCACCAGCCGGTCATCGTATAGCTGTGTAGTCGCGTCAAATGACGGAATATCGCAGGTAATCAGCGTGAGGCGGGTGCTGCCAGTGGGCTGTACCACGCTTACATCGCGGTAATGTACGGTGCGGATCTCCTGTACGACGAACGAGCGCGGATTGCCGCTGGCGTCCTGCAAAATAACCGGGTCGCCAATGCTCAGCCCGTACAGGCCGCCGAAAATACCGGGGCGGCCATCTGGCATTTTAGAGTGGCCCCCCAGCACAATATTCCCGCTCTGTGTGAGCCACGGTGTGCCCTGGAAGTGCCCCACACTGTAATCCCACGGGTCAATATCCCATGTACGTTCCCCCAGTGGGAAAACACCAATGCCACTGACCGTGTTAATG
>JBCCQC010000182.1:0-7716 GCA_039024535.1 Chloroflexota bacterium | reverse complement strand
TGCTGGTGGTGGTCGTGCTGGCGCTCATCCGGGCTGTGCAGGTATTTGACCAGGTGTTTGTGCTCACAGGCGGCGGCCCCGGCACAGCGACGCAGTATATGGTGCAGTACATCTACGATACCGGCTTCAGTAATCAAATTCAGCGCTTTGGCCTGGCCGCTGCCGCATCCGTGGTGCTGGGTGGCAGTTTGCTGGTGCTGACGCTGGCACAGCTTTATCTCGGTCGCAAGTCGGAATCGGCATAAGGAGAAGCGCATATGACTACACGACCTGTTACGTTCCTCACGCGCCTGCGCGGTGGCGATGGCTTCGACTGGGTAGACGGCCTGACGTACTTCTACCTGATTTTCGGGGTGTTTATCATGTTCGGGCCGGTGCTATGGCTCGTGATGTCGTCGTTCAAGACGGAAGCGGCGCTGGTACAGTTTCCACCACAATTCCTGCCCTACTCGCAACAATTTACAGACGTGGAAGGGTATGACGACCCGCTGCCGCTGTATAACGTTACGATGGAAGATGGCACGGTACGTGAACTGGCCCAGATTCGACGTGTCGGCCTTGTGGCGAGCTTCGTAGACCCGGCCAGCCCGGAAGAAGTGATTGAAGCTAACATTGACCAGCGCGAACCCGTTGAGCAAATCCAGTTTGCGTGGAGTAACTATACGGAGCCACTGGCGCGGTTTAACTTTGTGACGTATTTGCGCAACAGTGTCATCGTGACGACGGTTGCCACAGCCATTACGCTGCTGATTAATAGTATGGCAGCGTTCGCGCTAAGCAAGTATAAGTTCCCCGGACGCGACGCGATTTTCGTGGTGATTATTGCCACGCTGATGATCCCGGTATCGGTGATTCTGGTGCCAGTGTTCCTCGTGATTACGCAACTGGGCATGAACAACACGCTGTGGGGCGTTATCATACCCGGTGCGGCCACGCCAACAGGCGTTTTCCTGCTGCGGCAATACATGCTCACCATCCCGGATGAACTGCTGGACTCCGCACGCATTGACGGGGCCAGCGAGTGGCGCATCTACTGGCAGATTATCCTGCCGCTGGCACGCCCCGCACTGGCTGTACTGGCAATCTTCTCTGTAATGTGGCGCTGGAACGACTTCCTGTGGCCGCTGATTGTACTCAGCCGCAGCGAACTGTTCACGCTACAGGTGGGCCTCAACGCCTTCCAGGGCGAACTGAACATTCAATGGCACTTTGTACTGGCAATGACCGTGCTCACACTGCTGCCGATCACGATTGTGTTTGCATTCTTACAGCGCTTCATCACCACGGGCATCGCCACCACCGGCATGAAGTAACGGCTACGTCCAGTCGATGACCATGCCAAGCGTTTTCGGGTCGCGGGCTTTCAGTTGCTCATACGCATCGCTGAAGTCTGTGGCCCGGAAGGTGTGGGAAATCAGGGGTCTAGTGTCCAAACGACCGTAGGCCATCAGTTGCAGGGCCGTGCGCCATTCTCTGGACTGTTTGTAGAACCCTGGTGTTTCGTCGTACATCGGGCGATTCAGTTCGTGTGCGCCAATCACCGTCAGCCCTTTACGGTGGACATCCCGGTAAAAATTGACTTCACCGGTTATGCCGCGTGAACTGCCCAGCAGCACCACACGTCCGCGCTGCGCCGCCAGTTGGAAGGCTGTATTCACGGCAGGGGGTGCGCCGCTGGCTTCAATCACCACAGTTGTAATCCCCTCCGGCAGTTCGCCCTCACCTGCGTTCAGGATGTCATCTGCCACGAAATTGTGTGCAAGTTCAAGCCGTGACTGATCCAGATCCACGGCAATAACGGGAATACCACCGGATAGCTGCGAGAGCCGCATCGCAAACAGGCCGATTAACCCGGCACCAATCACGACCACCGACTCCCCCAGATCAATACGGGCCTTGTGAACACCCTGCATGGCAATCGCTGTCAGATTAAAAAACACAGCATGGTCATCCATCAGTCCATCTGGCACACGGACGACTTTCGTTTCATCTGCTACCGTATGCGAGGCGTGCGCTGTACCAGATGCAACGACATCTCCCATAGCAAACTGTGTCACGGACTCGCCAAGCCCGATTACCTCACCAATGTTGCTGTAGCCCGGATAAACCGGGTATTTGCCGGGGGTATTGGGCAGTTCCATGTAGAATGCATACTCTGTACCGGGGCTGATGAGCGTTTTGCGCGTGCGGATTAAAATTTGCGTGGGTTCTAATTCGGGTATTTCGAAGTCTTCCAGTTTCACAACCCCCTTTGCCGGGATTGCCACACGTTGTCCAGTCAAATGTCATTTCCATCAGTTTATATTCAAAGAACGGCCATAAACTATACCTGCGGATGTATGAAATGTGCCACTTGCTGCGTCCATCTTACAGAAATTAAAGCCACATGAAACATAAAGAAAGCACGAGTTATATGACTCAACAGATTGAACTCCCTATCACTGGCATGACCTGTGCCATGTGCGTCAAAAACGTGGAACGCGGACTGAACAAACAGGACGGCGTGAGCGAGGCCGTTGTCAACTTCGCTACTGAACACGCGATAGTCAATTATGACCCGGCAGCAGTGAACGTGGGTGAACTGGTCGCGCGAGTAGAGAAATCCGGGTATGGCGTGGCAACTGCCAAACTTGACCTGCCCATCACGGGTATGACGTGCGCGATGTGCGTCAAAAATGTGGAACGTGCTATCAACAAACAGAGTGGCATCGTTGACGCTAGCGTGAACCTGGCAACGGAACACGCTACTGTGCGCTATGTTCCGGGCACGGTCAGCCGCCGCGATGTGATTGCTGCTGTAGAAAAGGCCGGGTATGGTGTCGTCGATACCACCGATATTGATGTGCCGGAAGATGCAGAAGCCATCGCGAGGCAGGCAGAAATTGACCGCCAGAAGCGCCTGATTTCCATCGGTGCGGTGTTCACGCTGCCGTTATTCGTGCTCAGCATGACGCGGCACTTTATGCACACCTTCCCGATCATCATGGAAACCTTCCCGTGGCTGATGTGGGGCGGATGGCCCTTTGTGTTCGGACTGCTGGCAACGCCGGTTATGGTGATTGTCGGGCGGCAATATATGGTGGGTGCGTACAAATCGCTGCGGAACGGCAGTGCCAACATGGACGTGCTGGTGGCGATGGGGTCACTGGCAGCATATGTCTACAGTGTGGGCGCACTGGTGGCAATTATAGTCGGGCGCATCTCCCCGCAGGATAACGCCGAATATTTTGAAACTGCTGCGGTCATCCTCACCCTGATTACCGTTGGCAAATTCCTCGAAGCGCGTGCGAAAGGCCGCACCAGCGAGGCTATCAAGAAGCTCATCGGGCTGGCACCGAAGACGGCAACTGTGCTACGCAACGGCACAGAGCAACAGGTTCCCGTAGACGATGTGGTACCGGGTGACAGAATCGTAGTCAAGCCAGGTGAACGCATTCCCGTAGATGGCATGGTCATTGAGGGGCGCTCGTCTGTGGATGAATCCATGCTGACGGGCGAGAGCCTCCCGGTCAACAAGAGCGCAGGCAGTGAAGTCATCGGCGCAACAATCAACAAACAGGGCCGCCTCATCTTCGAAGCAACCCGCGTGGGTAAAGAAACCGCACTTGCTCAGATCGTGCGGTTGGTGCAGCAGGCACAGGGCAGCAAAGCCCCGATCCAGCGCGTCGCAGACCGTGTAAGTGGTGTATTCGTGCCGATCGTGATTGTGCTGGCCGCACTGACATTTGCTGGCTGGCTGATTGCCGAGGCCGGGTTCACCGCCGCGCTGATTAACACGGTGGCCGTGCTGGTCATTGCCTGCCCGTGTGCGCTGGGCCTCGCCACGCCGACTGCAATCATGGTGGGCACCGGCAAAGGCGCCGAGGCAGGCATTCTGTTCAAGAACAGCGAATCACTGGAGACGGCAAAACGTATCCAGACGATAGCTCTCGACAAAACCGGCACCATCACCGAAGGCAAGCCGCGCGTCACGGATGTTGTAGCGCCAGACAATGACGCAAGCGAACTGATTCGGTTAGCAGCCAGCGTAGAAAAGGCCAGTGAACATCCGCTTGCTGAGGCTGTCGTGCAGTATGCCGAAGCACAGAACATCACCCTGAGCGAACCACAAAACTTCGAAAACATGGAGGGGCGCGGCGTTCAGGCACAAATCGACGGCAAACAGCTACAGATCAGCAGCCCACGCTATGCCACAGACCAGAACATTGACCTGACCACCCTGCAACCCGACATTGAGCGCCTGCAATCGGCGGGGAAGACCGCAGTAGTCGTGAGCGTGAACGGGCAGTCGGCAGGTGTCATCGCCATTGCCGATACCGTCCGGGCACAGTCTGCGGCGGCGATTGCACAACTCCAGCAGCAGGGCATTCACGTTGCAATGATTACCGGCGACAACGAAAAAACAGCACAGGCCATCGCTACCGAAGTCGGAATCAACACTGTAGTTGCCGATGTGCGCCCGGATGAAAAAGTAGCGGCAGTGAAGCAGCTACAGCAGGAGGGTGCGATCGTAGGCATGGTGGGTGATGGCATTAATGATGCCCCCGCACTGGCACAGGCCGATGTAGGCATTGCCATTGGCACCGGCACCGATATTGCAATGGAGGCCAGTGATGTCACACTCATCAGCGGCGACCTGCACGGCGTTGTACGTGCCATTGAACTGAGCCGAATCACCATGCGGACGATTTACCAGAACCTGTTCTGGGCCTTCATCTACAACATTATCCTGATCCCGGTAGCTATGAGCGGTTTCCTGCAACCGATGTTTGCTGCAGCAGCAATGGCGTTCTCGTCAATCTTCGTCATCAGTAACTCACTACGGCTGCGCAATCGGTCGTTGCGGCAGTTGCGAGAGCACATGCCAGACGACTCTGAAACCTATTCAATGGCAAAATCACCGGCAGTCTGAGCGAGGCCATCATGACATATGGGCCTGCCGCCCGGAATGCCGCAGGCCGTGCTGGAATATGTTATAAATCTGCTGTGGGCGGTAATATTGCCGCCCACCTCGCTACAGCCAACTCAGGAGAAAAATTTTATGGAATTTAAAACAGCACCGTTTACTTTTGACCTGCCGGGGCCAGATTTTGTACCGTCAGAGTACGACAACCACATCAAGCGATACCTGAGCAAAATGCAGGGCCAGTACACAGACACAGACGCCTATAACGCGATGCTGGCCGAGGAAGACACCCTGCTGTATGAAGTCTACGAACTCAGACGCCCGGAACGTGAAGGCGAATTACTACAGGGCATCTCGATTTTGCATCCAGGTAAGGTCGGCGACGAGTATTACATGACCAAAGGCCACTTCCACACCGTGCTGGAAACAGGCGAAGTTTACTACTGCTTGAAGGGCACCGGCTACGTAGTGATGGAAACACCCGAAGGTGATTGGGCCGTAGAGCCGTTGTATCCGGGGCGGGTACTGTATGTGTTGCCACGATGGGCACACCGCTCTGTGAATACCAGCACAGATGAAGACCTCGTAACGTTTTTTGTGTATCCCGGCAATGCCGGGCATGACTATGGCACGATCGAAGAACAGGGTTTTCGTAAGCTGGTCATTGAGCAAGACGGGAAACCGGCCATCATCGACAACCCGCGCTGGCAAGCGCCCTCAAACACATGAAGCCGCTGAATGAATGTCACGTGCTGGTCACATCTACATCGTTCGGGCGTTACGATAACACCCTGAAAACACAGCTTGAGGCGGCGGTTGGCCGTGTGACATACAACAAAATCGGTAGACCGCTCAAATCCGAGGAGCTACAGGAACTGCTGCCGGGTGTGGATGGCTTTATCGCCGGACTGGATGCCGTAGACGCCGCAGCACTGGCAGCAGCAGATGTGCTTCAGGTTGTGGCACGCTATGGGGTGGGTTACAGCAACGTTGACCTCAACATTGCAAAGGCACGCGGCATCACAGTCACGAACACCCCCGGCGCAAATGCAAAATCTGTGGCCGAACTCACACTCAATTTAATGCTGAACCTGCTGCGTCCGGTGATACTGGCCGCTGCGGATACCCGTGCTGGCGGCTGGATACGCACACATGGCGAATCCCTGAGCGGCAAGACCGTGGGGCTGATCGGGCTGGGGGCCATTGGCCGGGAAGTTGTAAGCCGGTTACAGGGCTTTGATTGCCACATCATGGCATTTGATGTGACCTACGATGAGGCTTTTGTGGCGCAACACAATATTCAGAAGGCCACAGTCGAAGCCCTGCTGCCACAATCCGATTTCGTATCGCTGCATGTGCCGGTACTGGATGCAACACGAGGTATGGTGAATTCGGACTTTCTGGCACAGATGAAACCCGGCAGCTATCTGGTAAATACGGCCCGTGGCGAACTGGTAGACGAAGCAGCACTCGTCAATGCGCTGGAATCCGGGCATTTGAAGGGCGCAGCTATCGATGCTTTCCAGAGCGAACCCCCCGGCGACGACCACCCGCTGCTGAAGCTGCCACAGGTCATCCCGACCCCGCACATGGGTGCCCATACCGACGATGCCGCCAATACAATGGGGCGCATGTCGATGGCAAACTGTCTGGCCGTACTGAAAGGAGACGAACCGCCCAACCGGGTGGTTTAGCAATCATGGACAGAGCAGATACACTGGCAAAAATACAGCAGATCGGGCTGCTGGCAGTATTACGTGGCCCATCCGAAGACATAACAATCAACGTGGTAGATGCACTGGTGGCCGGTGGTGTCACCGGCATCGAAGTGACGTACTCCACACCGAATGCCCCGGCAGTATTGCGCACCCTGAGGGAAAAATATGGTAGTGACCTTCTGCTGGGCATGGGCACACTGACTGAACCCCGCCATGCCACCGAAGCAGCGGAAGCGGGAGCAAATTTTCTCGTCAGCCCGCACACGGAGGCAGAACTGGCTGCTGCGATGCGCGATACGGGTTTGCCACTGATGATGGGCGCACTGACGCCAACCGAAGTTGTACTCTCACAGAAGCTGGGCAGCGATGTGGTCAAGCTGTTTCCGGGGTCACTGGGCGGCCCCGCCCATATGAGGTCGTTGAAAGCTCCCTTCCCGGACATCCCGATGATGCCGACCGGGGGTGTGAGTCAGGATAACGTTGCAGAGTGGTTCGACGCCGGGGCAGTGGCTGTGGGAGCCGGTAGCAAACTCGCACCAAAAAACCTCACCGCAGAGGGCCGCTTTGACGAAATCACAGCGATTGCAAAAGACTTTGTACAGGCAATTGCGGCAGCGAGGGCGCAAACATGACGCAATACAACATTATCAAGAAGGAACGACCCACGTTTTACTTTGTAGGCGTTACCACCAGCAAATCATCGATTAACCGTGTGTTCCCGCTGTGGATGGACGTACTGGGACGCGCTGAAATCGAGCTGGAAGGCATTGACCATCCCATACACGACGCACCGGAAAACTACCGCCACACAGTCGCACAGATCAAACATGACGCCAACTCGCTGGGCGCACTGGTGACAACCCATAAGCTGGATGTGTTCACGGCCGCGCAGGACATGTTCGACTATCTTGATCCGTTTGCACAGGTCACACACGAAATGTCCAGTATTTCCAAACGTGGTGATGCCCTGCGCGGCCACGCCAGAGACCCGATTACCGTCGGGCTAAGCCTGAACGCCATCGTTGGTGATGGGTACTTCAGTACAACAGGGGGAGAGGTTTTATGCCTCGGTGCAGGAGGCTCTGCCGTGGC
>JBCCQC010000181.1:0-7739 GCA_039024535.1 Chloroflexota bacterium | reverse complement strand
CTCAGTGGAACGGGGCAGGGCGATACGCTCATTCAGGCGCTTGACGTGAAAGACAACGGCACCCGCCTGTTTGACGCGGTACAGGCAACGTGAAACATTTTAGAGCGCTCCGCAGAACCCGCACTGAACGAAGCACACAAAGCTGGCCTTGGCGTCATCGTGAAAGAGGCGCTGGCAAATGGCCGCCTGACGGTGCGCAGTGCCTCTAACCCGGACTTTGCCGAGCAATACCGCGTCATCATGGGGCAGGCGGGGCGGCTCGGCACGTCCGTGGATGCGCTGAGTACCGCTGCTGTGCTGGCGCAGCCGTGGGCCGATATTGTGCTGAGTGGCGCGGCTAGCCGCGTGCATCTCATCTCCAACATTGCCGCCATCAATGTACCCTTCGACGACGAAGCCGCCGCCGCACTCCATGACGTGACCGAAGACCCGGACGCCTACTGGCAAACCCGCAGCGCCCTCGCATGGAACTGATGCCTGAACGTCTGCGTGCGGTGCGGGTTATTCTGCTGGTTCCTGTTGTGCTTTTGCCTCTAATGGCGGGGATTTGCTATTTTGCTGGCCCGTGGTTGGTCGGGCAACTGCCCACTGCTGATGCACGGATTGCGTCGATAGCTCATGATTATCTCGGGTACTTTGCCAATAACCCGACCGGGCCTATGCCCACAGATTTGCCTCATGGTTGGAGATATTCCATGGAACATTGCTGGGAACCGCTTCAGGAGACAATGCGGCAAAATCAAAACCAGTACACACTCCACATCAGCCATCATGGTTACGGTGGAACGCCGGCTTACAACGGCACTGGCTCGCCAGAGTTCGTCGTTGAGATAATCTTCCCGAATGGCCGTCAGTTTAGCATTTCAGCCTACAATGAGATCATCAATACGTGCCGGGAGTTGACCCCATAATTCTTCCCTGCGCCTCTGCGTCCCCGCGTCAAAAATACTTCACATCCCCGTGATATTCAATTTTGCGCTGTACAACCGACGTGTTACAATCCTGCGTGGATAGACTATCCAGAGGGCGGCGTGATACGTAGCACGCTGCATCACCGCACCACTGGAAACGGGCTTTCGGGGTCGCGCTCCCTATGCGCCCACCCGGAACACCGCGCACCGTGTACCCTGTAGCCATCAGGGGAACCGCTGCATTGGAGCTTCTCTTTGTGGAAGCGATGGACTGAGATATTGCCGCAAGCTCACACTCAGTCCATCTATCTTCATCACTTGCGTGATGCCACAAGCGTAACACACCCCGCACCCTTCGCCAATTCTGTTAAACATAAAGAAAAACCTGACGAAAATCCGCGCACGGAACCCGAAATCGCCTATAATTGGAAGTGCAGTTCATTCACGATTGGAAAGGGGCACAGCGTGAAAAAACGACGCGCTGCCAGAGATGTTTTCCGCGAACAGAACGTCGCCAACTTTGATTCGTCCTTAAGGCGAGAAGCGATTGCTGCTGAGCAGGCCGATTCTCTGGTGTGGTTAGAGAGTCTGGCTCGGAATCAGGGTGCTAATGAACAGGAACTTCTTACGTCCCCGGATGGCACAATGCGAAGGATGGAATCAGCAGCGGAACCCACCGATATGCCGGACTGGTTGATGGATGCCGCGCCTGATATAGATGATGAGGCAGACGCACCGGTACAGCGAACCCGTGAGTATTACAAAAACATCCACGAAGCCGCGCCTCTATCGCCCGCGCCTGCACCTCTGACGGAAGATGCCGCTGATCTTGACATGGCAGACGATGCTGTTGATCTACCGGCATTTATCAGACGCAGGCGACCACGGCAACAACCCTCCACCACAGCAGTCAACAAACTTATAGATAAAATCCGCGCCGCAGAAGGCTCATCAGCACCGCAACAACAAACTGTCGAGCGCTATTCAAGGTCCCGCGCATCACAGCCACAGAAAAAAGCGAGTAAGCAAATGATCGACGACTTTGTAACGAGTGAAGAACTGCAACTGGAACGCGGCGGCGTCCGTGTGCGCGAGACGGGTTTCCTGTGGTACAGGCGCGTCATTGTGCCGCCCAATGCTTATGTCGTGCATACGCGCATCGGTCAGGAAAAGCCCGTAACCATCGGGCTGGGGGTGTCGTTCCGCTATAATACGCGCACCGATGCCTATCTCGTCGTCCCGGCAGCCATGCAAACTATCGGCGTCGTGAGTAACTGCATCAGCCGCGAGAAACAGGGCATTAACGTGCTGGCCTATGTGCAATGGCAGATCAGCGACTTCAGCATTGCCTACCGCAAACTGGACTTTTCCGACTCTGCTGACCCGCTTGGCATTGTAAACGCACAACTCCGCGAACAGGCCGACGCCGCCGTAAAAGACAAAATTGCTACCATGAGCATTGACGAAGTGCTGACGGACAAAGCGCCCATCATCGAGGAACTGACGCGCCGCCTGATTGAAGTGGCCGAGGGGCGCGTTCAGAGTGGCGACAATGCCGACTCCGAGGGGCTGGGCATCAAAATCGTCACGGTGCAGCTAAAAGAAGCGCTCGTCAGCAGTAAACGCCTGTGGGAGCACTTACAGGCCCCGTTCCGCCACGAACAGGAACGTCTGGCGCGTGTGAGCCAGTTGCAGATGCAGCAGGACATCCAGCAGCGCGAGCGTGAATCCTACGAGTTTAAAGAGATCAACGACGCAGAAACCCGTGTAAATATCGCTCGCATCCAGGAAGCAAAGACCACAGAACAGCAGGAAGTTCGGCTGGAGGAAGAACAGAAGCGCAACGCGCGTGAACAGGCCAATACCGTTGCAAAGGCAGAATCCGAATCTGCAACACAGGCACGCATGAACGAATTACAGATTCAGCAGCAAATCCAGAGCGCGGAAGATCAGCGGCGGCTGGCACAGGAACGCGCACAGGCCGAGGCCGAGCGCCTGCTGCGAGAAGCCGAGATGAAACAGGCGCAGTTTGAATACGAACGGCAGATCGCGCAGCAGGAAAATGCACTCGCCGCCGAACAGCTAGAGGCAGAACTGGCCCGTGATGAAATCCGGCAGTTAAAGCAAATCGAAATCTCGCAGCGTGTGCAGGAAGTCAAGCACCAGCAGGCGTTACAGCGAGCAGAAATCGACCGCTTGCAACAGGAAATTGCTAACCTGACGAGTGAGCGCGTGTTGATGCAGCAGTTCATCGAGCGCCTGCCAGAACTTGCGGAGAGTATGCCGGATGTCGATCAGATGCAGGTGTTGCAGTTTGGTGAGGGAGAAGACCGCATGAGCGGGTTTATCGCGCAGCAGTTCGCGGTGATTCGTGCGCTGCGTGATTTCCTGAATGGAGATGATGACGGCAAGGGCGCGGGGTTAAACGGCCATCCGTAGGGGTGAAGGCCATGCCCCACCCCGTTTGATGCCTAAAGGCTGCCGTTTTTGCTGGCAAACCCCACCTTGCCGCGCTTCTTCAGCAGGTCGTCGCGGGCGTCAATCTGTTCCTTCAGCCCCCTGTAGGACTTCTCCAGAATCGCCAGCGGCAGTTCGTCCAGGTCGCCATAGGCCACCTGCGTCAGCGCATACACGCACACCTCCCGGATGAATGCACCGGGGTAGCCCACCAGTGATGGCACCAGCGCCATGTGCTCGTCCTGCCACATTTTGTCCAGATACTGGCGCAGCATCTTCTCGGCGTCTTCCTCGCGGCGGGTTTCTGGCACTACAAATACCCGGTCAAGCCGCCCCGGACGCTTCATCACGCGGTCGTCAATGGCTTCGGGGTAGTTGGTGGTGGCGATGAGCAGCGTCCCGTGCTCGTTAATCGCGCCCTCAGAGCCATCCAGCACATTCAGGATAAGTGCTTTCTCGTCCTCGTGCAGGTAGGCGTCCAGTTCTTCCAGAATAATCAGTGTAGGCACACTGGAAGACGCCGCTACAGACAGCGCATGGTCAATTTTGTCAAACGTGGAGCCAAACCGATCTTCACGCTTCTTCCGCGCACTGGACACATAAATGACGAGGTACTTTTCGTCCAGTGCCCACTTTGCCAGCGCGTTACACAGCATGGTTTTGCCGGTACCCGGCACCCCCGCCAGCAGCAGCTTCCTGAACGGCTTCAGGTTCAGGCTTGCATATACTTCTGCCCCACGAGAGAAAAACGACTGCACGTCGTCGAAAATATCCTGCTTGAGTTGCTGCGGCAGTACGATTTCATCCCACGCCACGTTCGGCTCAAATGACTGGCGGTGCCCACCGATGACCACCACCCGCGATGACGGCTCCAGTGCGTAGGTGAGGCGCTGGCACTCTGCGGTAAACGTGGCAAACACTGGCAGGAACTCTTCTGTTACCCCGGCCATTGTGATGTAGTACCAGCCGTTATCGGCGTAGTGTGTGCAGAGCACCGGCACTTCCACTTCAATGGCTGGCTCCGTAGACCGGAACGTGAATACATATGCGCCCGTCTGGTAAGTGACCTCGCCATCTTCATTGTAGTGTCTGGTTTTTGTGACGACATCGCACTCGATGGGGCGATAGTCCACGAATTTAAAGCCGCCACCCATGTCCATGTCGCGGTCTAACCGATCAATGGCCTGGTGGTGCAGCACTTCTTCGCTCGTCCACACTGTGGCCCAATCTTCATCCGGGTGGTTGGCCTGCCACTCTTTTTCCAGCCACGCGGTCATGATGTCTGACCGCAGGGCCTGGGCCTGATTTGCATCCGGTTCACAAAATGCCATAGGTCACCCGCTTATGAAATTCAAGTCTGTAAGGGAAAGGGATTCAGTAATATCTGTGTTCATCCCTGATATTTTACTATAGACCCGCATCCGGCAAAAGTCTACAGAATTGTGTAAAAAATGTATATCGGTTCGGGCTATTCAGGGTCACAACAGTGTTTGATGTGTCAAATGAAACTTTTTTCGGTTGTGTAAGCTAAGTCCCGTGCAAAATGAAGCACAATCTACTGATTGCTGGCAGATGCTAACGCCATTTTTGCAGGTGGGGTGGAAAAACTACGCTACAATTAAGAGATCATTGGCTATGGCAGGGCACCCACATCATGCGAATCGGCGCGGTCGAAATTTTTATCATCTCTATCCTGTGTGCGGTGGCGGCTCCCTCCCTCATGCTGGGGATGTTCCGCCTGATGTCCCGTTTCAGCCCGAAGCGCAAACGAAAACCCAAACGCTAACATTCTCCAACGTACCATTTTCGTTGTTCATAGACAATTCATCCTATGATTACATCCGATAGCACATTCGAGGGGAAGGCAAACGACATGGATTTGAACAAATACACCAACAAAGCTCAGAACGCCCTGATTGAAGCGCAATCACTGGCATCTGAGCATAACAACAACACCATTGAGCCAGCCCACATGATGGTGGCGCTGATGGAGCAGGATGACGGCGTGGTACCAGCCATCATCAACAAGATTGGTGCGAATAGCCCACAGCTTACCGCTGAAATGCAGCAGCAGATCAGCCGACTGCCGAAGGTGAGTGGCAGCAGCAGTGTGCAGATTGCGCTTGGCAGCACGACGCTCAAGGCGTTCAACGAGGCAGAACGCACTGCAAAGCAGATGAAAGACGATTACGTTAGCACAGAGCATATTTTGCTGGCGATGCTGAATGAGCGCACGGTCGGCCCGATTTTGCAGCGGCATGGCGTGACGAAAGACGGCGTGCTGAACTCGCTGAAGGCCGTGCGGGGGAGCCAGCGCGTCACCAGCAAAGACCCGGAAAGCACGTTTCAGAGCCTCGAAAAGTTCGGGCGTGACCTGACCGACCTTGCCCGCACGGGCAAACTTGACCCGGTCATTGGTCGTGACGAGGAAATCCGCCGCCTGATTCACGTTATCAGCCGCCGCACCAAGAACAACCCCGTGCTTATCGGTGAGGCTGGTGTGGGTAAAACGGCCATCGTGGAAGGCTTTGCACAGCGCATTGTTAACGGCGATGTACCCGACGGACTGCGTGACAAAACGATCATCGCGCTGGATATTTCTGCGCTGGTAGCCGGAGCGAAATTCCGGGGCGAGTTCGAGGAGCGCCTGAAAGCCGTGCTCAAAGAAGTCACGGACAGCGATGGGCAGATTATTCTGTTCCTTGACGAGTTGCACACTATCGTCGGGGCTGGCCGCGCCGAGGGCAGCATGGATGCGGGAAATATACTCAAGCCGATGCTGGCACGCGGCGAACTGCGTATGGTGGGTGCAACAACATTGGATGAATACCGCCAGTACATCGAGAAGGACGCCGCGCTGGAGCGTCGTTTCCAGCCGGTTTTCGTGGATGAACCGAGCGTAGAAGACACCATCAGCATTCTGCGCGGCCTGAAAGAACGCTACGAAGTCCACCACGGTGTGCGCATCCAGGATGGGGCCGTGATTGCTGCCGCCACACTCAGCCACCGTTACCTGCCAGACCGTCAGTTGCCGGATAAGGCCATTGACCTGATTGACGAGAGCGCCGCTAACCTCAAGATGGAGATTGACAGCCGCCCGGTTGAACTCGACCGAGTCGAACGCCAGATTATGCAGCTTGAGATTGAGCGCGAGGCACTCAGGCAAGAGAGGGACGATGCCTCTATGCGACGCTTAGCGGAACTGGAAGGCGAGATTGCTAACGTCCGCGAAACCCTCTCCGGCCTGACGGCTCGCTGGCAGAAGGAGAAAGACGTGATCGGGCGCATTCGGGAAATCAAAACGCAGATGGATGACGCCCGTATTCAACTGGAGCAGGCCGAACGTCAGGGTGATCTTGAGGCTGCCGCACGTCTACGCTATGGCACGCTGCGTGACCTCGATGGCGAACTCGAAGCGGCAGAACACGCCGCCGATGCTATGCGCGAGAGTGGCAATACCATGCTCAAAGAGGAAGTCGATAGCGACGAAATCGCCAGTGTGGTTTCGCGCTGGACAGGCGTGCCCGTATCGCGGCTGCTGGAAGGCGAAATCGAAAAGCTCATGCGGATGGAAGATCGCCTGCACGAGCGCGTCATCGGCCAGGAAGAACCCGTCCGTGCGGTGAGTGCGGCTGTGCGCCGCAGCCGCGCCGGGTTGCAGGATCCCAATCGGCCAATCGGTACATTCCTGTTCCTTGGCCCAACGGGTGTCGGTAAAACGGAAATGGCCCGCTCTCTGGCAGAGTTCATGTTTGATGACGAGAACGCAATGGTGCGCATCGACATGAGCGAGTACGGTGAACAGCATTCTATTGCGCGGTTGATCGGGTCTCCGCCGGGATATGTGGGCTACGAACAGGGCGGTCAGCTTACGGAGGCGGTGCGGCGGCGTCCGTATAGCGTGGTGCTGCTGGATGAGGTCGAAAAAGCGCACCCGGAAGTGTTTAACATCTTCCTTCAGGTGTTTGATGATGGCCGCCTGACTGATGGGCAAGGACGCACGGTGAACTTTACCAACAGCATCATCATTATGACGAGCAATGTGGGCACGGACATTATCAAGCAGATGCCGCCGGAAATGGATCAGAAGGTGAAGCGCGAGGTGATTCTGGAAGAACTGGATCGGCACTTCCGGCCAGAGTTTTTGAACAGGCTGGACGAAATTCTCACGTTCCACAGCCTGCAACTGGAGCACATCGTCCGCATTGTGGATGTGCAGCTAGAGCGCCTGCAAAACATGCTGGCAGACCGCCGCCTGACGCTTGAACTGACGCAGGCCGCAAAGCAGTTCCTTGCCGAAGAAGGTTTCGATCCGGTGTTCGGGGCACGCCCGCTCAAGCGAACCATGCAGCGGATCCTGCAAGAGTCGCT
>JBCCQC010000180.1:0-7746 GCA_039024535.1 Chloroflexota bacterium | reverse complement strand
CTCAAACAGTGGCTCGAACTTGCTCTGCATCCATGCGACAGCACGCGGGTTGCTATAGTCGATCACGGCGGCCTCCCCGAAGAAGCCCTGAATATGACGCGGCGTGCCATCCTGCGATAGTGCAAAATAGCCGTTCTCCACGCCCTCGGCATAGAAAACGCTCTCCTGTGCAATGTACGGAATCTGCCACAGCGTCACGCGGAAGCCCATCTCGCGCAGTTTTGCCACCATCCCGGCGGGGTCGGGGAAGCGCTCTGTAGAAAACGTCAGGTCATTCACCCACGGTTCAGCAAACCAGTCCGTGTCAATATGTATCACATCGCATGGTATGTCATACTCGCGCATTTTCTCCGCGACTTCTTCTACCTGTGGTTGATTGTCGTAGCTCATGCGGCTCATCCATAGCCCGAAGCTCCACTTCGGCGGTAAACCCGGCGTACCTGTGAGGGCAGTGTAGCGCGGCAAAATCTCTTTGTAGCTGTCCCCGGCAATCAGGAAATAGTCCAGCAGGTTATGTTGCAGGTGCAGGCTGTAGTGTGTGTGGTGCCGGTCCCCCATGTGGTAGCGGATGGGATACGCTGAGTTGATATACAGCCCATAGCCACGGCTGCTGAGGAAAAACGGCACGTTCTTGTAGCTGTTGGTGCGGGTATTGCCGGTAGCGTTCTCATGCCACAGGTTAATCATCTGGCCGCGCTTGTCCACACTCCCGAACTTCTCGCCAAAGCCATAAAAGTGCTCGTCATGGCGCATCCGGTTCGTTTCAAAGGTTTGCGTTAGCCCGGTTTCCGCGTCATGGACGAAGCCCAGCGGGTAAATATCACGGAAGAACCACGGCCACGCATCGGTGATATTGGCATTTTCGATGCCAATGCCACTCATCCCCGTTGGCGGGTGCTGGAACACAGCCGCCGGAACCGTATCAAACAGCAGTTTGCCCGATGCATTACGCACGGTCATACGCCACGGGTCACGGTAGATGGTCACGCGCAGGTCAGCCGTTTTCAGGCTGATGGCGTCATCAGTTTCGATCATCTCGAACGCGAGTACGTCCGGCGCGTAGTCATCTACCAGCATGGGCGTTTTATTCGCGGGGATATTGTCCAGAAAACTCCCGGCAGACATCCGAAAACGCATTACAGCGGACGACGCAAATGTAATAGCGACTGTCGCCGCAAGCCCCGCGCCAGTGTCCTCCGCTACTTCTACCAGTGTGCCGTAACGGTCACGGTAGCTGCGCTGGAACTGGCGCGTTTCACAGTGGAAAAATACGCCGTCCGGCAGAGCCGCCACAGAAAGCACACGCCGCACCAGATGTAACGGTCGGTCGTGGTCATTCACAAAAGCGTCGAGGTCAAATGCGTGCGTCATGCTACTGATTTCCTGTGTATGGTGCAGAACTTTCGCGTTCTACGAGTTCTGCCGGGAGTAAGATTTGCTCTGCGGTGTGGTCTTTGCTGTTGATGTGCTGGATAAGCATGTTGGCCGCGTCTGTTCCCATCTGCGCGGAGGGAAAGCTGACGGTGGTGAGGGTGGGTTCTATAATCTCTGCGATAGAGTTCGTACCGACGGCCACGACAGATAAATTTGCCGGAACCTGTTTATCACGCGCACGTGCTGCCCGAACAATCGCGGGAGCGGTCATCCCGTTGACAGTAACGATTGCAGAAAGACCGGGTTGTGCAGCAAGCATATCGTCCGTAGCGCGGTAGACTGCATCCATCTGCGTTTCTGCCTCGCGGTATATTGGCGCAAGCTGCAAAGCATCGCACACGGCAAAAAATCCGTCTCGCAAACGCACCGCAGACCCCAATCCGCGCTCGTATGACGCCTGTGAGCGGGTGAGAAACCCGATTTGCTGGTGACCCTGTGCCTGCAAATGGGCAAATGCTGCACGAACTCCACCCTCAAAGTCATAGTCTACATAACTGAGGCCGGTGTTATCTGCACAGCGCCCGATCATCACGAATGGCAGGTTGTTTTTTCGGAGTAGATCAACGCGCCAGTCGCTCAGTGCAATTTGCATGAGGATAACCCCGGCAACCTGAGCCTTGCTATACAGGTTCAGCAGGCTTTCCGGCGTGATGTCGTTGACAAGAAGATTGAAGTTATACCCCTGTGAACTGGCCGCGTGCGAGGCAGAAACGAAGAAATCCAGTTCAAGCTGTGTGGTGCGGGCATGTGGCATAGGGAACAGTAATGCAATGGTACGGGCCTGCCCTGCTGCAAGGCTTTGCGCCTGTGTGTTCGGCGAGTAACCCAGTTCATCAATCACACGCAGCACACGCGCACGGGTTTTATCGGCCACATCGGGGCGGTTGTTTAAAATGCGTGACACGGTGGAGACAGAAACATTCGCAGCACGCGCCACGTCGTTAATTTTGAGCTTTGAGTTCGGCATAAAATCAATTTTCTCAATAAGTTCCGGTAGCGTTACCGGAAGCGCTACCGAAAATGTAGCACACATTCTGGCAGGCTGCAAATTTTACTCAGAAATCCGTGCAAAATGTTGTCCGTAATCTGTGCAGTTTCATCAATGACAAACACGCCCGACCTTGCTACATTAGAATAGAATGAAATAGTTCTTACAGGTGAAAAGACAATGCGTGACCAGGTTGCACCGCTTATTGATTGGCTGAAAAACACTACGACCGATACTGTTATCCCGGAAACAATCGAACATATCCGCAGTGGCGTACCAGAAGAACATCTGTGGGCTGCTGCCGCCCTCACTGCGGCCCGCTATGTGAACAACCAGGCGCATAATATGCTGGGCTTTGTGTCCCATGCTATCATCGGCGCAGAGGACGCAAGGCGGTTATCTGCCTCGCAGGATGTACATACCCGCCACATGCTGCTGATACAGGCCGTTTACCAGGTCGTATTCGATATGCACGACCCGTGCATGGGGCCATATGAGCTATTCCCGGTAAAGGGCGTGCGCGAAGAATCTGTAGAAGAAAATATTAAGATGCTGCACATGGACACTCGCATTGGCGAGTATTCCCGCTGTGACCACCGTTTTGTCACGCTGGAGCAGGATATGCCACGCGCAGACCTGATTGACCTGCTGCTGGAGATCGGGCTGGAGGGCATGACGACTGACGACCATACTTATATCTCGCCCGTGCTGTGCCTTGGCATGATCGACCTCGTGGGCTGGGACGATGGCTTCGAACTACTGCGCGGTACCCTGCGTTACAATGCCAGCTTCCCCAGAGATTTTGCGCCGCACGACCGGGCGGTAGCCCTGCGTGAGCAGTATGGTCTACTGGACGGTGCGCCCAATGATAATTTCGATGTCGATGCTATCGAGGGGCTGCGTACCGCGTTCCATGCGGCACAGCCGGTAGAACGACCGGAGCTTGCTGCTAAGTTCATGGCAGAGGGACATGCGCCAGAAACTGTGCTCAGTGCGATTTCGCTGGCCGGGTGCGATATGTACTTGCAGGCGGAACCCGTCCCGCATGAGGATTTCGACGCTATCAGCCGTGAGGTGGCCCCGATTCATATCGGGACGTGCATCAGTGCGCTACGGTCTGGCATGAAATACCTCAAACCGGGAACACAGGTTCTTGCAGTCATCCGTGGGGGTAGCCAGCTAGAGCGCGGGCCAAGCGTACTGAATGAAGTGTTCGAGTTTATCCCGTTCGAACCGGTGCGTGCCTACCCCTACGCCGAAGATGTGGAGGCTCTTGTGGAGCAATCAGCAGAGGCACTACTGCAAACCCTGCGGGCTGCGTTCCAGGAACACGACTACCGCACAGCAACCGCTGCTGTGAAGGCTTATGAGCACACAGGCGCAGATCCAGAAGCGTTAATTGCCGTGCTGACTGCGGTTGCCTGTACAGATAACATTACGATCCTGCACAGCCTTAAGCATCTGAACTCAATGGTAAAGGAATTCCGTATGAGCCAGCATCCCGACCGCTGGAACTACCTGATTGCGGCGGCGCGGTTTATTGCGTGGTATGCCGGGGTGCAAACCGATGTGTATGACCGGGCGATGCCGCTGCTGGACGGCCAGCCTGTATAAATCAGGCGAGCCGATTGCGTATTGGCTCCCCGCGCAGGTGCCGCATGATGTTGCTGTAGTCTTCCATGCGCTCACGGTCTGCTATCCGGGCTGTGTAGCTGCCTGCGGCGGTGTGCGGTGTGAGCACGACATTAGCACCGTCCACGGCAAGCTGGCGCAGCGGGTTATCTGCGCGGATGGGTTCCCACTCGTAGGTATCCAGCGCGGCCCCGGCCAGCTTGCCACTCCGTACGGCATCGGCCAGTGCTGGTTCATCAATCACGCTGCCGCTGCCTGCACTCACAAGCACAGCACCCGCTTTCATGGCGGCAAACGTGGCT
This sequence comes from Chloroflexota bacterium, assembly GCA_039024535.1. Lineage (GTDB taxonomy): Bacteria > Chloroflexota > Anaerolineae > Aggregatilineales > Phototrophicaceae > DAOTTY01. The sequence goes on along the minus strand of JBCCQC010000180.1, from coordinate 3,390 downwards.
GCATTCAGCGATTGATCGGTGTTCGGGAAGTATGGCAGCATGTTCACCAGATAATCACTCTGTGCAATCAGGTCATCGGCCTCTGCATAGGCAATCTGCAAATCGGCCTCTACCGATTCTGGTAAGCGGCGGCGCTTGTTATACACCACCTCGCAGCCCCATCCCTGCAAACGCCGCGCCAGTTCCGCACCGATTTCCCCGAAGCCGAGAATACCCACTGTGCGATTCACCAACTGCCCGATGCCCTGCCGGTTCGACCAGTTATAGGCGAAGGTGTCTTCATCAGTGCGGCGGCTTTCGCCCCACTCATCGGAGGCGTCTATGGCAATTTGCCCTGCCTCGTATAGTTTTTTGCCCACGGCCAGCATTTGCAACATTACATGCTCTGCCACGCGGATCACACCCATGTTCGGCTGATAGCAGACGATAACCCCGGCAGATTTTGCTGCATCCACGTCGATGTCATAGGTCATGCTGCCCAGCCTCAAAATCAGCTTGAGCTGTGGCAGGCGTGCCAGCAGCGCGGCGTCAATGGTGCCGGTACGCTCAGAGATAAAGTAAACCGCATCGGGCACCGCCTCTACGATCTCATCGGCAGAGGGACTGCGCAGCATCATCACGTTAAGGTCAGGCGGGGCAGAGGTCAGCGCACGCTGCTGATGAAATTCGCCGCGTTCTGTCGTGAAGATAGTTCTGTATGGGGGCATATCGGGGTTTGTTCCTCTGTTTTACACGGCGGGACGGTTTGCAAGGCCCGCAGCCGTCACAATTTCTGGTGTGGGGAACCACCTGCGAAAATCCAGATCCATGATGTCGATGCCATGCACGCCGTCTATGCCCATCAACTGCTGGATTTGCTCCACACAGATTTTAATGCCCTCTGCTTTGCGTTTATTTTTCGGCACGCCTTCCAGCCGTTTGATGATTTTGTCTGGAATGTATACGCCCGGTGTGTCGTTGTTGATGGCCCGCGCCATATTTGGCCCGGTAAGCGCCCCCACACCGACGAGCAAATAGGTCTTTTCCAGCAATCCCATGTCACGCGCCCGGTCAAGGAAAACCCGCAGCCAGTCCATATCGAAGATAAGCTGCGTCACGATGAAATCTGCCCCTGCCAGCAGTTTACGGGCCAGCCGATGATGGCGAAGGTCTAGCGGTGGTGCGGTGGGGCCAACTGCCCCGCCAACGAATAGATTCGGGGCTACACTCAACGTTCGTTCCCCATCACGGAAGCGCCCTTCGTCGCGCAGTTTCACCGCCGTGTCTATCCAGCGTACCGAGTCAAAATCGAAAACAGGTTTTGCTGTGGGGTGGTCACCAATTGCCGGGTGATCCCCGGTAATGCAGAGGATATTTTTTATGCCGAGCGCATGTGCCCCCAGCAAATCCGCCTGTAGCATCAATCGATTGCGGTCGCGGCAGGACATATGCAAAATCGGGTCTATCCCGGCCTGCTGTACTCGTGCGCCAACTGCCAAACCGCACATATGCGGGCTGGCAAGCGAGTTGTCGCTGATGTGTCCGGCGTCAATGTACGGGGCAATTGTGCGTGCGTAATCTATGATGGCTGTGGCATCAGCACTGTCGTGCGGGTTCAGTTCACATGTAACCGTAAAAACACCGGCACGCAGGGTGCGCTCAAAGCGGCTGTCAGTACGGGCAGGGCGCTCTGTTTTTTGTGGCAGCGCGGCGACTGCATCCGGGTCAATCGTTTCTATACTGTCGTGCCATACACATAGTTTTGCACGGTCAACCTCACAGGTGCCATCCAGCCCAACGCCGCCGCACGGGCCATATTCCATGTCTTTGGGGCAATTGTTTAACACTGGCAGACGGCTATCCACTCCAGAAGGTGTCCTGCGCTCAGCACTCGTATGAATTGGCATATTTTTCCCTATCAAGCTGGTTTTATGTCATCTGGGCAGTGTCGAAGTACTCGCGCCAGTAGACAATTTTGCCAGCATCATCCAGTTCGAACACAATGGCATCCTCAGCACGCAGGATTTTACCGTCGGCGCGGCGGGTTTCCTGCCATGTCCACTCACAGGCTCCCATGCGCTCACCGTCCCACACCACACGCCCGATTGCGATACGGACACTGTGCGACACAGCAAAAAAAGCCTCAGCAGCACTGCGGATTTGCCCATGCCCCTGCCAGCGCCCACCGGGAGAGATAAACACACCATCCGGGGCAAAGTCTGCTGTCATTGCGGGATAATCCTCGGCTTCCCATGCTCGTGCCTGCCGCTCGACGAGAGCACGAGCCTCACTGTGTGAGATCATCGTACTCAGCCTTTAACGGCTCCTTCAACCATACCCTGTAAAAACGCCCGTCGCGCAATCAGGAAGATGATGATGCCCGGCGTCATAATCAGGATGCTTGCTGCGGCCAGCAGTTCGCTGTTGTTGCCTTCCAGTTGATTCTGGAAATCGAACAGGCCGACGGTTGCGGTTTTCATATCTGTGCTGCGTAGCAAAACCAGCGCGGTCAAAAAGTCATTCCAGTTGAACACGAAATTAATCAAGAACACCGATACCAGCCCCGGCAGCGACATGGGGATTACCACATGCACCAGCGTTTGCAGTGGCGTGGCCCCGTCCACGGCGGCGGCTTCTTCCAGCACACGGGGGATTGTTTCGTAGAAGCCCTTCATAATCCAGATGCCAAACGGAATACCATAAGTTCCGTACACCAGAATCATCACCAGATACGTGTTAAGAATGCCGAGGTCACTGGCAATGCGATACAGCGGAATCAGGTTCGTGATACCCGGTAACAGCATCATCGCCACGATGAACAGGAACAGAAAGCGCCGCCCCCGGAATTTGAGCCGCGCAAAAGCGTAACCCGCCATTGCTGTGACGACAGTCGTCAGAACTGCCCCACCCAGGCTGTTGATCGCACTGTTCAGGATCTGACGTGCAAAGCGCGGCGTGGACAGCAGCCGCTCGTAGTGCCCGAAGTACAATCCATCCTCCGGGATAAGCTGGCGTGACAGCCCGAAGCCCTGTGGCCGCAGCGAAGTGAGCGCAATATACAGGATGGGCAGGACGACCAGAATACACAGTGCCACCATGATGATGTGCAACAGCCAGTTCTCGTTACGGCGCAGCCAGCCAGCAAACGTCAATGAGCGGGTACGGGACTCCGCGAGTGCTTTGCCAATGGATGCATCCGTGCGTATTTCGTTTGCCATACCCGCCTCCTAATCAAATGCGTTCTGGGAACGCAGCCCCTGTATGTAGGTGAAGGCCAGCACCGCGTTAATGAGGAACATCACCACGGCCAGCGCCCCGGCATAACCCCAGTTATTGAACTCAAGGGCTTCTTTGTACATTTGCAGGCTCAGCACTTCAGTGGCGCGTCCGGGGCCGCCCTGTGTAATGGCG
>JBCCQC010000179.1:0-7778 GCA_039024535.1 Chloroflexota bacterium | reverse complement strand
TCTGGATCGCTGGTTTCTCATCCGGGCCTGCCTGCGCCTCAATTTCACCGAGCAGCAACGATAGCGAATGTTCTTTTTCGTTTACCCGGCCATACTCCAGGCATTTTGTAACGGCTGCCACAGCAAATACACCCGGTTGCGTTCCATAGCTGAACTGCGGTACAAGGTTGGGGGCCTTCGACGTAAACGCTCCACCTATCAGCCGCGCCTGCATGTCGCTTGTAAGAACACGCAGGGTAATGATCTGCACGGCCTGATCGAACATCGGTTTATCCAGCGTTACTTTTTCAACCATTGCTCTACCTTTTCAATAAATTAGCTCACTGGAAAGTATGCCTCAGAATGAGGCGGTTGTCAGATAATTTTTGCAGTTTTGTAAGGGTGGTGTGGAAGGTTGGGGGAGTTCGTGGGGCATGGAGAGTGTGCCATGCCCCGCCGGGGGCCTCAGTCTTCTTCTTTCTTCTGCATGGGCACCGCGCCCTGCTGGACGGTGTGCGTCAGTTCATGTGCCAGCAGCTCCTGCCCGGATTTTGTGCCGGGGTTGTACTCGCCCTTCTTCATGAAGATGTCGTTGCCAGTGGTAAAGGCACGCGCCTGCACAGCGCTGTTCAGTTCGTCGGCTTTGTTATCGGTGTGGACTTTTACGCCGCTGAGGTCTGCGCCCATTGCATCGCCCATCTTCTGCGCGACGTTATCTGGCAGGGACTGGCCGCCGCCGCGTGCGCTCTCGATTTCGCTCTCAAGGCCGCTGCTGATGTCGCCGCCGTCCTCATCGACTTCGGCACGCTGGATGCGTTTCATCTGCATCTCTTCTTCTTCGCCACCTTCTTCGCGCTGGATGCGCTTCATCATCATTTCTTCTTCTTCGCCACCTTCTTCGCGCTGGATGCGCTTCATCATCATTTCTTCTTCTTCGCCCTCGGCACGCTGGATGTCAGGACTCTGCATTTTCTGCACGACAGATGCCGCGACGGCATCAGCTTCTTTTTCGTAGGTGTCGTTGGCCGGGGTGACGGTCATTTTGGCCTGAACCGGGAATTTGAGTGGGGAAGTGGGGCTGCTGCCCATACGCTGGATGAGCCGATTGACGAACTGGTTGCCGTGGCTGCTCTGTAGAGACTGAACAACATCCGGGGTGAGTGTTTCGCTGCTGGGGTTATCAATTGCCCGCTGGATGCGGCTGACATCAGCCTGCTGTGGCTGTGATGCCTCGTTGCTTTCCTGCTTGCGAACTTTATTCAGGTTTTCGTTGTCGGTCAAAGGCATACGGTCGGCCATTGTGTCACCCTCTTGTGTTTGTTCTGTCTTGATGTTGACTGAAGTATAGCATAGTTATGGTTGCGTGTCTCATGATTCGGTTCTACTTTTCGATAGGTTTTTGCAACCGTGCAGCATCATCTATTACAACGGATTGTATTCCTCATCCGTCCCTTTGTCGTCCTCCAACAGCGGCTGGATACCCGGCAGCGGCTGATAAACGAGATCCTCACCATCCATTGCACTGGCGTCTTTCATGCCGATGGAGAAGTCTTCGTCGTCCAGGTTCGACTTCATATCGAAGACCTGCACCACAATCTTACGTGTAATCCACACCTCAGACCCCACCGGCACCGGTACCTGCACGCCGGGGTTTAAACGGTCGCCGTTGACGTAGGTACCGTTTTTGCTGTTCATGTCCCGAACAAAATACTCATCTTCTTCTACTATAAACCGGCAGTGCAGCGGGCTTACATAGGGGGATGAGAGATACCAGTCAGCATCCTGCGAACGGCCTGCGATATACTCTTCATCACGCACCAGAATCATACGGCTTTCAAGGCCCTCCAGTTGCTCGTAACCTTCGCGCACCACAATGCGCATCAGCACACCCTCCATCGGGTCAACTTCCGGTTCTTCCTCTACCAGTATCACCTCGGCCTCGTCTTCGGGTATTTCCGCCTGAGCTATATCAAGGTCTTCAACAGGTTCTGGTTCTGGTTTTTCCACAATCAGGCGCTCTTCGTTTGCCAGCCGGTAAACCTGCAAAATCCTCGAGATCACCAGCGCCACCAGCACCACCAGTATGGCGATAATCACAATCAGAATCGAGATGGTGCGCAGGCCCACCCCACCCGCAGATGTGGCTGCCACACCGGTTTCACCTTCACCGAAGGCGGCGATCCCGGCAATCCCCTGCCCCGGCACAACGTCCGTAGGCAGCGGCGTTGGAATTGGCGTGGTGGTGGGCAATGGGGGCGCGGCCAGCACGTTTACCTGCGCGGGACGTGAAATTTCTGCCCGGTTGCCGAGGCTATCTTCTACCAGTACTGTTACATCTACCTGTGTGATCGTATCTGGCGCGTTAAATTCCACCAGCGACCACATCAGGTCAATCTGGCCGTTGTCATCGGGTACCAGCGGCTGCAATGTGGACTGCTGTATCTGGCCGGTCACCGTTTCGATCACTTCCAGCCGCACAATTGTCAGTTCACGCGGGATGCCATCGGGGAAGTTGACCGCAATGGTAACGGTCTGCTCAAGTTCGTCATACGTCAGGTCGGTGCCGCCGTCCACGCGGTCTGGAATGCGTACTGGCTGGACCTGATTGTTGTTGACAAAGCGTAGTTCGGGCGGTTGCAACCGCAGTTCGTAAGTGAATGTCGTGGTAGCACGGCGGTCATCCGGCAGCGTGACAAGTAAATCAACCGTGCGCGGGTTGTCCATCGTGGCGTCCTGGCTGGTATAGCCCAGCGTGTAGACGGTGCGCGTTTCTGCAATTTCGTCAAACAACAGCTTGAGCGAACTCACCGGCGTGAACTGTTCATCCGGCAACACCAGATCACCAAACTCGTTATCGGCATACAGGCCCCCTCCCACCCGCGCCAGTTCCTGTAAGGGTTCGGTATTCTCGCTGATGTGCGCCTGCACCACAGAATACGGCACACCCAGATCACGGAACGGCTGCACAAGCTGCGTTTCATCCGGGAAGGGCATATAAGACGCAATGTGCAGCACATGGCGGGGCAGCGGGTCGCCCTCGTCCAGCCGCGCACGCAAATCCGCCCGGACGAACGTCAGCGGGTCTTCCAGTGAGTAGATGATTTCCTGTTCGGGGATGTCGTCAATAATTTGCAGCGCACGCGCCTGTGTTTGCACATCGGCCACTATGGGCTGCCGTTCCTCCCCGGCGAGGAAGTAAAGCGTGACTACATCGCCGTCTTCATAGTAATTGAGGAAGTAGGAACGCATCGTCTCTTTAATCAGGTCAGTGTTAGCTCCGGCGCTCAGGTCAACCAGCATAGCAATGTCGATGGTCTGTGAGCGGTCTTCCACGAGGGTAATGTTAGTGGCGGGTTCGCTCAGGCCAATGCTGCCCGGAGAGAGGTTCGTTTCTGCAAAGCCACGCTCATTGCGCACGGTAAATTGCAGCGAGACAAAGCGCTCGTTGTCGCTGGTGATTTCGTCAGACAGGATAAAGATGGTCACGTCACCCTGGGCGGCGGCAGGGGCCGTCACTGGCAGCAGCGCGAGTGCAGCAAACATGGTGAGAATGAAGATTTTTCTTGCGGCGGTCATCGCATCTGCCCTGTGCCTGAAGATTCGCTCTATTCTCTGATTATCTCAGGTTACGGAGTGTACCGCAAATTATTGCTGCTGCATGTTCGGGTCATCTGGCAAAAACAGTGGCAGGCTACCGCCCCACTTCAATGAGGCCAGCCGCAATAGGGTCGTCAAAATCATGCTGGCGATAGTGGTGAGTGTGCCGGGTGGCATGGCCTGTGCCCAGATTACGTACACCAGCGCCCCACCCAATGAGGCCGTCGCGTAGATTTCTTTGCGCAGCACCAGCGGAATTTCCCTCGCCAGCAAATCGCGGGTGATGCCGCCGCCCGTCCCTGTCATTATGCCCATGACAACTGCAATCATCGGGGGCGTGCCCCGTTCCAGCGCGATTTGCGCACCAATCACCGTGAACAGCGCCAGCCCCACCGCATCGGCCACGATGAGGAACCTGCGCGATAAAATGCCGTATTTCGCCGTAAAAAACGTGAAAATCGCCGCGCCCACAGCCACATAGATGTACATCGGGTCACGAATCCAGAACACAGGCGTGCGCCCCAGCAGCATATCACGCAAAGTGCCGCCGCCCACTGCCGTCACAAGCCCGAACATGACGACACCGTACACATCCACGCGCTTATCACGCCCCACCAGTGCCCCTGTAATTGCAAATACAGCGGTGCCAATTAAATCGAAGATGTAGAGCAACATATGGGTTCGTTCCCGGTAGCAGGTAGCGCAGTGCCGCTATTTTAACGCTGGTGCCGGGGTATACCGCCAAAAAATTACTTTTTTCACCTGATTTATGGAATCCCACCATTTACGCTGCACTGCGACGTTGCCATACTTGAGCGCGGCGGCATGATGGATGACGGAGCAATTTATCGTGAAGCATTTTCTCATTCTGATCTTTATCGTTAGCGGTGTTTTTGTCCCTCTCAGTTTGCAGCTTTCACCGGCGCGGGCCGGTCATGCGCAGTTCATCACCTATGAACTGAACACGGTTTATGCTGCATGGGATGACTGGAGAAGCAAATACATCACGAACTGGCGTGCCGGGGAAAGCCCACGAGTGCGTGTGCTGGGCGGTGTGTCGGAGTTTACAACTGTTTCTGAAGGGCAGGCGTATGGCATTTTGCTCGCCAGCCTGTTCGATGACCAGGAAACACTGGACGGGCTGTGGTTGTTTACTGCTGACCACCAGACCGATAACGGCCTGATGCACTGGCATATTCACCAGCACGGAGAAATCTTCGGCACAGGTGCGGCCACCGATGGCGACCTCGATATGGCTATCGGGCTGGTAACAGCGTGCGAAAAGGTTCGCTATGGCACATGGGTTGCCAGCAAGCATGGCCTTGACTATTGCGCCCTCGCCACAGACCTGATTACGGCGCTGTATGATCACACGGTCGATCATCCGGGAGAGGGGCCGGCTGCCGGCCTGGACGATAACTTCGGCTACGAACTCATCCCCGGCGACCAGTGGAACATGCGCGAAGAGTTCCCGAACGGCATTGTGAATCTGTCGTACTTTTCGCCGGGGTACTTCCGTGTCTTTGCAGAGTTCACAGACGATGAGCGCTGGTACAACGTGATTGAACGGAACTACGCGCTTGCCAATGTCGCGCAGGCCCTGCCGGGTAACTGTTCTGACCTGATACCGAACTGGACAACATACGATGGCCGCCCACAGTTTGTAGACTGGCAGCCAGAGCAGTATGAGCAGTGGAGCTACGACGCATTCCGGTTTGCGTGGCGTGTGGCCGTGGACAAATACTGGTTCAACGACGCAGAGGCGAGCCAGACTATGAATGAGATCGGCGGTTTTTTCGCCAGTGTGGGGATGCAGAATGTGCGGGCAGAGTATCGTCTGGATGGCACGGCCATTAAAGACTACCACAACCCCATATTTGTCTCGGCGGCGGCGGTGTCCATCTGGGCGGCAGATGATCCAATTGCCACAGACTGCGGTGATGCCAGTGGCACGCTGCAATCGGACGCGCAGGAAGGCTACGATATGCTGGCCGACTACGAATTTGTGGACTACTACAGCGACTCATGGCGGTTGCTAACGCTGGTACTGATGGCTGATATGTTCCCCAACCCGCTGGAGGAGCCAGTGTTCAGGGACGTGAACAGAGACGGACTCGTAACACCATCGGATGCCAACCTCATTATCAGCAACATCGGCCAGCAACCAGAAGGTGATCTGGTGAATGCCGATGTGGACAACAATGGCATCATCAACGGTGATGACTTTAACCGTGTGTTGTTTGCCATCGGCATTGCAGAGCTAACCCCGCGTTAGTCCGTGGCTGGTTGCAACATCTGCTCATACAGTCGGACAACCCCGGCCATATCCACGCGCCGGATGATAGTCACGTTGCGGGGGCCGGTGGCAAAGCGCGTATAATTCACTACCGTCATGCCACGGGTATGTGTGCCGTTGAGTTCCACGTTCATCTGCTCAATATCTTCTATTTCCACCAGTGACGGTTCCAGTGTAACAGCCATTGCCAGCGGGTCTGGCAGCAGGTGGGCTTTGAAGTTGCGCTTTGTGCGTTCGCCAGCCAGCACATTAATCCCGGTGTAGAAGGTTGCCAGTGGCGTACCAAGATTGCACAGCTTTTCATGGTCTTCCCACGGCATCACGTTTTCCAGTGTGGTTTCCCACGTCACCAGCTTTACCATCGGGAATGCACCGAACACAATTGCAGCGGCTTCCGGGTCTATGCGGATGTTGAACTCTGCGGCGACGGTGGGGGTGTTGCCACGGGCATCTACAGCGCCACCCATGACGGTGATAGCCTTTAGTTTTTCTGGAAGGGACGGATCCAGCCGCACCGCCAGCGCGATATTGGTCAGTGGGCCGAGTGCCACCAGTGTGATTTCGCCGGGGTTGTCGTTAACCAGCCGGATGAGCGCTGCTACGGCATGTTCCGCTTCTAGTTGCACATCCACCGGGGGGCGGTCGGGCCAGTCTCCCAGTCCATCAGTTGCATGATAGCCCTTCTCGTTAAATTCCCACGGTTCCACCAGCGGCACATCTGCGCCACTGTAAACCGGAACGGTTCTGGCGGCCTGTTGCAGCACGGTTGCCACATTCTGGTTTACGGCGTCCCGGTGGACGTTGCCTGTAACGGTGGTAATGGCTTCCACGGTGCAGTTCGGGTGGGCCAGTGCCATCAAAATAGCTTCGGCGTCGTCTATCCCGGCGTCCGTGTCAATAATCATACGCATGAGAGAGCATCTTTCTGTGTGAGGAGGACTATCGCAAAGATTTTAGCGCAACACCCCCTTCAGCACGACGCATACTATTATGGTGTAAGTCCAATCCGTGCCAGCACTTCGTCAGCATCTGTGCCCGTGACCATACCGTCACCGTTAAAGTCCAGCGCCATATCACTGGAGCCAGCACGGTTCAGCACATACAGCGCGTCTGCCGGGGTGATGATGTCGTCGTCTACCAGGTCAAATCCGTCATAGGTGATGCGCCCGAGGCGGCTTTGTTGTAAATAATACAGCGCACCATCCGGGCCGGTTGCCAGCGCCACCAACCCGAACCCGAGTTCATCGGCAAATACACTGACTGTTTCGGTATCTGCATCATAAACGCGCAACCAGCCGTTACAGTAGTCCCCGAAGAAGTAATCGCCATTATACGCGGACGGGAACAGGGGCACCGCTGCCCGATAGAAACTGCCGCCTGTGATAGCACAGCCGTCCCCGCCGGTTCTGTACGTGTAAAGGGCTGGTTGATAGTTGTCCGGGGCGTTGGCTTCGGGATCCTGTCCATCGTAGACCGGCCAGCCGTAATTACTACCGGTTTTACCGTCGTGGACTTTTTCAAAGCTGGCGAGAAATTCACTGCCGCCGCCTACATCGTTGATGTACAGCCGCCCATCCACGGGGTCAACGTCAATCACGAACGGGTTACGCAGTCCATAGGCCCAGATTGCACGGTTGTCGCCGGTCAGTTCATTGTAGAAGGGGTTGTTCTCCGGGATGGAGCCATCTATGTTGATTCGCAGGATGGAGCCGAAACGATGATTGAGGTTCTGTGATAGGGTGGCATCGGTGCCGCCGTCACCAATAGCGATGTACAGCTTGCCGTCGGCCCCGAATTCCAGTGCGCCGCCGTTATGGTTGGTCGTCGATGGTAGCTCCTCGAATTCCATCAAGAGTTGTTCTGTGCTGGTTGCGATGGTATTGCCGCTCATGGTAAAGCGGCTCAC
>JBCCQC010000178.1:0-7795 GCA_039024535.1 Chloroflexota bacterium | reverse complement strand
GTTGACCGGCGTGTGAAGTGTACAACGCTGATGATGTTGCCACCCAAAAACAGGGAAGAAATCGCAGGGTCGGGGGCCGTCGCCGGGTTAAGTGATGTGTGTATATGCACGGGCTGGCATACCCACTGTGTATCATGGTTCAATGAGCAGGTTAGAACCATAACACTCGTGGGCGGGCAGGTGCAGCCCTGCCAGTACAGAAGGCCCTACACTGCATGTGCCCTTCGGTTGATCCCGCGAAACGCTGAGTGACGCCCGCGCCGCAAAGCGTCCATAGCCTACCTTCACTGCCGGTGGCCGCGAGACAGGGGCATCTGCCGGGTTCACACAAATGCCATCCTGCACCGAGCGCAGCACGCGCATCAGACCCCGGCGGAACGATGTTTTTTCGCGTGCCCGCCATAACCCGTACAGGAACTCGCAGTAGTCTGGCGGCAGGTTGGCCTCTCGTGCGCCGCTGGTGATGGCGTGCAGGTAGTTCTCAACCGGGGCGAATTCAGTTGGCTGTGGATGAATCACTTTGTAGGTATTGGCCCGCATGGTGCGCTCACTTTCTGGCAGGGTCACGGTTACGGGGATGCGAATGCAGGCAATCCCATTGCCCCGGCGCATATCCAGCGCAATTTTGCAGTTATCCCCGATGTGGTAGACCCGGCCATACACCACCATGCCCCCGAACGGCACAATATCGGCCACGCCACCGCCCCACTGCTTCGAATAGTGCGTGAACGCCAGCCGGTACCCATCCAGACGGCCATAACCGAGGGGCACGGCATCCGGGCAGGTTTTCCTCATCTGCTTCAGATGCATCAGGCTACCATGTGCGAAGATGATATGTGCCATGTGTGTCTGCTTCCTGAAAATGGCTATCATCGGTCAGTATACACAGATCAATGAAGATGTGTATTGCAAATTACTATTGTAATACCCTAAAAGACGACTGTTGCGCAACAGGTTTTGTGGCGGATCTGTTGTAGCGTAACCCGTCTGGCTATCGCCCCGGACTGATGCCAGAAAAACCAGTGACGTATTCTTATATTAAAGTTAATTACGGGTTCATTTTTATGTGGCATCCTGATATATATACAGACAAACAAATTTTAAACGTTAAATTACCTTCCCTCAAACAGGCGGCGCAGCGTGGAACGAACAACCTTTTCTGAAATTGTCAAACTCCTGACGCCCTACATGGGTGATTTGCAGGAGCGACGTGACCTTGTAGAGACTGCTCTGTACGGATCACCCGTTCTTAATTCAATTGACTGGTCAGGCAGTCGATCCGCCTTTACAGCGCAGCTTGTGCGTGTGCTGGATCGATATGGCGATGAAGGCGGTGAACCCGTCGTCGTGCTATTGCTCCAGAACCTGCGGGAACGCGCTGGGGATAGAGACCGCGACCGGATTGACACACTGATTACAGCCCTCGGCGGACAGATATTACCGCTGGAGACATCTGCAACCCAACTGACACAATCTACTCCGTCACCAGTGGGGGAACCGGCATCAGCACCCGGTACAGTGCCCATAAACTCCCCGGAAACCGATACCAGTAGTCACGGTTTCCTGACGGCAGACTCGTGGACAGGCGTCAGTGGCATTGTAGCAATCATCACACTGATTGTAACTATCCCCAGTGTGATTGTGGCTGTGATCGCGCTGCGGCCCGCTGGCGGCGACCCGGCCACGCCGACGCCTGCACCATCTATCACGGCAACAGCGCCCGACATTGCCCCAACCGTGGCAGTTGTGGAATCGACAGATATTCCCACGCTGGCCCCGCCCCCATCAACGGAAGCCCCGGCCACAGTGGTGATAACCGCAGCCGCCATCACAATTACATTGCAGCGCAGTGGCAGTGCGGTGGGCATCGGTGCTGATGCTGACATGGATTTAAGCACGCTGACTTTCGATTTTGGAATGAACACGCGCTACACGCTGGGCAACGATTTACCTGCGAGTGCCAGCCACACCAGCGGGCAGGTGTGGTGCCTGCGACTGGACGGCGAACCGTTCCCGGTACCGGCAGACTGCGCCGCTACCGCCGTAGTTGAGTCATCCACGCCGCTGCGCAGTACATGGCGCAACAACACCCTTACCGTCTTGCTGAATGGCAACCACATCGGCACGTGTGAGGCACAGCCAACCAATTCTGATATTTATGTATGCACTTTCGAGGTTCCCGACGCATGAGAGTACTTCCTACGGTACTGGCCGTGCTGGTCTTGATGGCAGGTGTGAGTGTAGTGGAGACTGTAGCACAGGATCCCACAGAGCAGCCCCCGGTTGAAATCATTATTTTCCCGGAGCGGGATAGCCTGACGGTTTACGTGCCGGGTAACCAGGTCATTTCATTGGAGGGGCTGGCATTTGAAGTCGTCGTTGATGGCAATCGAGAGACGTTTGTGTTGTTTGAATACACCAGCTTTGTTACCTATCGCCCGGATACAATCACTGCCCCGGCCTGCTTCAGGCTGGAGCGCATCGGAACGCAGGAAGAGCGAGTATTACAGGGGGAGTGCCCTTCCGCTAATACTGCATTTCAGGCGCTTGCAGAGGCAAATGTGTGGTGGCACGATGATATTAGAGGCCATAGACTGTCTTTCGACGTTCTACAGCAAACCGACGAGCAAATAGATGTCATAGTAACCTGTGGCGCAGGGCAGCAGCGTTGTCTGGCTCCCTATGCGCAGCCACCACTAACAGCTACACCCGTTACTGTGACCCCGGCACAGGGTGGCCCTGTTGCCCCAACTGCAACGCCCCTCCCATTGGCGCTATCAAATGCGCTCGTTAGCGCACAGGTTTTCACCAGCACACAGAACACAGGCTGGCGGCCTTTTTTACACGTCCACGCGAATGACCCAACCGCCGCAGAGATGGCGCTGGTACCGATTGGTGAATTCATGATGGGCCACGATGGCGAAAACTCTGATGAAGAGCGCCCCGTCCACAGGCAGATCATGCGGGTACCCTACTGGATTGACCGCTACGAAGTGACCAACGTGCAGTTTGTAGACTTCCTCAATACGACCGATAACCGGCGGGCTTACCTCAGTGAACAGGGGCGCATTCAGCTTGATGGCGTGTGGCGCGTGGTACCCGGGTTTGAGCAGCATCCGGTGCAGTCAGTCACGTGGTACGGCGCACGGGATTACTGTGCTTACCGGGGGATGCGCCTGCCCACCGAACGCGAGTGGGAGTATGCGGCGCGGGGCGTGAGTAGCTGGCAATACCCGTGGCAGGGTAATGTTATCGACGCAACACGAGCCAACGTCGGCGGCAGTGGTACCACGCCGGTGGGCGCACGTCCGGGCGGGGCATCGTGGGTGGGCGCAGAAGATATGACGGGCAATGTGTGGGAGTGGACAAGCACGATTGACGACCCGGACAGGTACCCATACCCCTATGTGGCGGACGAGCGTGATGCTGACGGCACAGCACGGCGGCGGATTATTCGGGGCGGCGCATGGGACACAACACCGGAGAATCGTTTGCATACCGCCAACCGGTTTTCTGGCGTTGCGAGTGATGGTGAGCCGAATGAAGGCTTCCGCTGCGTCCGGGATGTGATGCCATGATGATGATGTGGCAGCATTTACCCTGTGAACATCGGGCAGGGGCATAACCTGCCACGCCCCTGCCCTCTCCTCTATTTCATGTTAGCGCTGCCGCCCGTACCAGCGCTTCAGTCGGGTGGTGCAGGCTGGCGACTGGCGGTGCGTTCCCGTGGGGAAGGCGTGTGGAACCTGTCCGCGCACATGGGGCAGACGGTCACTTCACGGACGATTTCGCGGCCCGTGCCGGGGTTATGTTTGATGATGGTGGTTTTACCGTGCTTACGGATTTTCTCGTTATCGCGGCGCGGGTAAACCTTCACCCGTGTACGCGCGACCCGGCGGTGTGCTTTAGTACGTGGTGGTACCGTTCGGTTGCAGTTTTCGCATTGGTACATTGTCCTTTCAGCCAATTCAGGGTTTACATGCTCGGACGGCTTAATTCCGGCATGGTCTGTGTGTATTTAACGTGCTGTGGAAATCGAAAAACGACAGATTTGCTCTGGTTTTGCGGATTATGGAGGTTGTGTGACAAGCAGGAGCACATCAAGCCACGAGATGGGCTGCGCAGTGGGGTGTTTGATGTGGTGTTGGCGTATTTGCATCAGGTTCGTGGTTCTTCTCTGTGCCTCCTCACGGGCATACTGCGCTTCGCGGTCGATAGATAGAGCATACCACGGTTTTGCGATATGACAAGCGATTTATAACAAATTGTGTGCAGGGGTATGGCATACCCCTACCGCACGTTATGGTTTATTCCCCGGCCTGATTGCGGGCGGCCTTCACTGTGTTGGACAGCAGCGCCGTAATCGTCATGGGGCCAACGCCACCTGGCACTGGCGTAATGTGGCTGGCAACTGCTTTCGCGGCCTCAAAATCTACATCCCCTACCAGACGATAGCCGCGCTTCTTTGTGTCGTCGTCCACGCGGTTTGTGCCCACGTCAATGACGACCGCGCCGGGCTTCAGCCACTGTGCTTTGACGTAACCGGCCACACCCGCTGCCGCGACCACAATATCGGCTTCGCGCACGAGTGCTTCGGTGTTCGGGGTGCGGCTGTGCGCAATGGTGACGGTGGCATTGGCGTTGTTCAGCAGCAGCGCCATCGGAACACCGACGATGTTACTACGCCCGATGACCACGGCTTTTTTTCCGCTCACGTCGATTCCAGCGTCCTCGAACATCATCATGACGCCGGTGGGTGTGGCCGGAGTATACAGCGCCTCGCGCCCTTTGAGCGCCAGCAGGCCCATGTTCATCGGGTGGATGCCGTCGGCGTCTTTTTCCAGTGAGATGAGGTTGAGCACGGCTTCTTCGTCAATGTGCTCCGGCAGTGGTAGCTGCACCAGAATCCCGTGAACACGCTCGTCGTCGTTGAAGGCACGCACGGCATCTTCTACGGCTTCCTGCGTGGTGTCTTCTGGCAGCGCCGTTTTAAACGAGACAATACCGACTTCTTCGCAGGCTTTCTGCTTCATGCGGACGTAAGTTGCGCTGGCGGCGTTATCGCCAACCAGCACCACGCCCAGCCCCGGCGCATAGCCGTGCTGCTGTGTGAAGGCGGCGGCATCTGCGGCAATTTTCTCGCGGTAGCGTGCAGCGACGGCTTTTCCGTCGATAATACTTGCGGTCATGGTGTGTGCCCTTTCCCGTGGCAACAATGTGTCTTTTTGCTCTCATTTTAGCGGGAAAGGGCAGGGTTGAAAGCGTTACAACGCCTCAACAGGAATGGTTTCGCGGGTGTCGTCGGGGGCTTCACGCTGACGCGGCTGCAAATCGTGATCGACCGCAATGCGCTCATCGAAGACGTAACACTCGCCGTTCCACAGGGTTTGCTCCTGCGGCACATCTTCCAGGTACTTCAGGATGCCGCCCTTCAGGTGATACACTTCCTCGAAGCCCTGCGCCAGCATATAGGACGTGGCCTTTTCGCAGCGGATGCCGCCGGTACAGAACATTGCCACACGCTTATGCTGGTTCGGGTCGAGGTTTTGCTGCACATACGCGGGGAAATCCCCGAAGGATTCGGTTTGCGGGTTCACCGCGCCTGCAAAAGTCCCGAAGCCGTATTCGAAGTCGTTGCGCGTGTCAATCAGGATCACGTCGTCCTGCGTAATGAGGTCGTTCCACTGTTCCGGGTCAACGTAGGTGCCCACGCGCTCGGTCGGCACGGCGTCTTCATGCTTGATCGTCACGATTTCCCGCTTGAGGCGCACTTTCATCTTGCGGAACGGGCGATAGGATGCAAACGACGCTTTGTGTTCAATGTCGCCCAGGCGAGGGTCACTGCGCAGATGCGCCAGCACGGCGTCCATGTCCGCGCGTGCCCCGGCGATGGTGCCGTTGATGCCTTCTTCGGCCAGCAAAATCGAGCCGCGCATATTGTGTTCTTTGCAGAAGTCCAGCAGGGGTTGCCGCATCTCGCGGAAATCGGGTAACGATACAAATTTGTAGAATGCCGCAATGACGATGGGTTTCATTGCAACCGTCCTGTTCGCTTATCTTACACTAAGATGGTGCTTATCCTAGCATCACGGAGGCGGAATGGGCCAGTGTAAAACGCATCAGGTAGTGAGGGTGGTTGTGAGGATTTCACGGGCACGGGCAACAGCGTCATCCAGCGAATTGTGAACTTCTATGGGCACGCTCCCCGGTATCTTGCTAATGATCCGTACCAGCACATGGCCGATGGCCGGGACATGGATCCCCATGATGGCGACCACGCCGGGGTAATTGCGCAGAACTTTGTACATGTCTTGCATCTGTAGGGGTACCCTGCCGAGGCGCTGACCGGAGATAATGTGAACGTAGTGCTCGATGCCATGCGGCACTGTGAGTGCCAGTGTATCCTCGTGTGACTGACGTATCTCAGCAATTGTCACCTCACCCACCCACTCCAGCAGGAAAATATCGCGCTCAATCTGTTGAATTTCGACAGGCATGTCTACTGATCTCCGGCATCATAGCATTTTATTCTTTATTTATTGTAGCATGACAGGCGGGCATATGTATCCCCGCCGCAAACATGGCTGGCAGGTTGCTGGCAAAACAAACGCTTTCTGCCCGATCAAGTAATCGAAGCTAACCATGCCGCAACCGCTCCTATCCCGCTTCACCATCTGAAGCCCGTTGAGGAAAGCCACGCACCTGTGCAACCGCGTGCCAGAATGGGCGCACCGTGATGATGCTGGCATCGCTGTCGGTGCGTGCCACTATAATCTGCACCAGAAGGGGTTGGGGCACCTCAACCGCTGGTAAATGAGGCTCTGTGCGTGCCCAATCGCGTCACTGAAGCAGTGGGATAGCAGAACAGACAGAAAAGCGAGGTGGCGGTGAGAGGCTGACACGGTTTACCAGTCCGACATCTTGCTGTCTTCCAGTTCAAGCGATACCCTGGCCGCGTCTCGTAACCACGGTTCCGGGTCGTTCGTAGCCATTACCTCAATCAGTTGGCGTGCCCGAGCATTGCTAATCACGTAGCGGCGGCATGCACGTAATGCACTCCAACGCACTGCTGGCTCTGTGTCTGTGAGCATATCAATGAGTTGTTCAGTGTTATCCTGATTTGCCAGCTTTTCCAGATCAGCCGTTGCCCGTTCGTACATGTCGGGATTTTCCTTTTCGTTCCGCAATCGATCTCCCGGCCCACCATGGCTGTACATCACTTCAAGCCCGCCGGTGGCTTCAGCACGTACATGAGGATCGTCATCTGAAAGCCAGCCAAGCAATGCGTCCAGTGCCTGTAAATCACCCATACGCCCAATAGCATGGACAACGGCATCACGCCCGGTTTCCGTCGTTTCGGCGAGTTCCAGCAATCGCTCCAGATGGTCAGAGCCGGCTTTGCCAATTGCCAGAGCTGCGGCCATCCGCATATCACGATCCTCATGCACCAGCGCGTCAAAAAGCTGATCTATTCCTGTTGCCTGATCTTTACTCAGTGCAATGGCAGCAATTTCCCGGATGGAGTCTGATGGGTCTGTCAACGATTCGACCAGATAGTTCGTGGTCTCTGGTTCATTTATGAGCACCAATGTACGCACAGCCGCATGGCGAACCAGTGGGTTCGCATGTAAAAGTAAGCCAATAACTTCTGGCACTGCAAGTACCCCGAATTGTCCTGAAGCAACAATCGCAGCTTCTCGCACCCGGTCGTCTACATCTTCAGGCCTGGTCAGAACAGACACCAGTGGTTCGATTAACCGGGGATTCCCTGTCAATGCGATTGCCTGTACAGCAC